>JBGPVY010000295.1:0-3306 GCA_041491905.1 Nitrospiraceae bacterium
CAGGACATCAATACGATCGGCCCAGATGGGCTCGAGGGGGTCTTGCGCCGAATTTCTGACCGGGCGGTGGAACTAGTCCGCGCAGATGTCTGTCTCGTGCTTATCCGGAACGAGCGGATGGGGTGTTGGGTCGTCGAAGCCGCTTCGGGAGAGTGGAACGATCGCCTAAACAATTCTGTCATGTTGTGGGACGAGCTCCCCATCAGTGTTGAAGCCTATGAGACGCGGGAGGTAGCCATCGGGGAACGGTTTCGCTCTGACGAACGGCCGCAAGTGTTGCGGCGAAACTTGATCGGGGACAGCATGCTGGCCGTTCCGCTATTGGCCCAAGGAGAGCCCTTCGGTGTCCTGGCCATCGTGTGCGAACAGCCGCGATCTGCTGAGGAGTGGAATCAACGGCTCGCGAAGGGATTGGCTCAACAGGCTGCGCTGGCCATCTCGAATGTGAGGCTGTATGAAGCCGCTCAGCAGCGACAACGGGGGTTGGTTGCACGCCTTCGACAGCTCGAGCATCTTGCGGAAACCTTGGCGCATGATCTCAAGGGGCCGGGGGCTCGCATGGAAGAACTCGCACGGTTACTGGTCCAGCAGTACGGTGGGCAATTCGATGACCGGACGAAGCGGTGGTTAGCTCTTATCGAAGAGAACAGCAGGGATCTTCTGCAGCGTGTGGAAGGGATCTTGACCGTGGCTCGTGTGGGCACTGATCAGGGTGCCATCACGGCTGTCGATCCGACTGCGATTATTGGGGAGGTGTTGAAAGCCCGAGCCGGTGAGATCGAGTGGCTTCGTGCCGTGGTGCACGTTGAACCAGGGTTACCGCTCGTCGCCTGTCATGCCGCCTACCTCCGGCAGATCTTCGATAACCTCGTCTCGAACGCACTCAAATTCACTCGACATGGCGAGTTACCCGTGGTGAGGATCAGCGGCCATGTACAGGGTCCTATGGTGGTTTTCTCTGTGGAGGATCACGGGATCGGGATCCCTTCGACCCAACGCACTCGAGTGTTCCAGCCGTTTGTCCGTTTGTTGATATCTGAGGCAGCCGGCAACGGGATCGGTCTGACCATCATCCAGCGCATCGTGGAACTGTATGGCGGCAAGGTGTGGATCGACGGAGCCGAGGGGTCGGGCTGCACCGTACAATTCACGGTTCCGAGTTTTCAGGAGCAAGAGGGAGCCTCGAATGCCAGGATGCAGACGTCGAGGGTTCCCGGTGTGGTTGATGTAGTCCGGCAAGGGGCTCTGTGAGGAAGGGGGAGATGATGACACGTGGCGGAGTGTCCGACATGCGATCGACCAGAACCAAATCCAAAGTGCCCTTCACGATCCTGATCGTCGAGGACAACGCTACGGATGTGGAGTTGATGCTGCACGCCCTTGAAGCGGCGGACCTAAAACCGCTTGGGGGAGATTTCGAGATGGAGGTTCGTGCCACGGCGGAAGGGGCCTTGCAACTGCTCGGGGAACGGGCCGTCGATCTTGTGCTGACCGACATGGTGTTGCCGGGTATGGATGGGCTGGATCTCGTCAGCCGCATTCAAAGGATCGATCCAAACTTGCCAGTGCTGGTGGTGACGCGGATGAGCGCGGTCCATCTGGCCGTGGACGCGATGCGGCGGGGCGCCTTCGACTATGTGCTGAAACCCGTCAATGCAGAGGATTTAGGGATGCGACTCCATCGGGCGATTCGAATCTCTGAAATCCTGCGTCGGCATTCGGTTTACGAACAACAGGACCGGCAGGAGTTCGAAGCCAATAGTTTCGTGGGGAGTGGCGTCGCATTCGAGCAAATTATGCGCAGTATTCGTGAGGCGGCCCAGGTCCGCTCGACGGTCTTAATCACCGGCGAAACCGGAACGGGAAAGGGGATGATTGCACGGGCGATCCATCAGCAGAGTCCTGAGTGCGATCGGCCGTTTCAAGTGATCGATTGTACGACCGTTCCCGAGGGGATGATGGAATCCGAGCTGTTTGGGCATGTACGGGGCGCCTTTACCGGCGCGATCGTCAATAAACCGGGGCTCATTGAGTTGGCGAACGGCGGCAGCGTTTTCTTCGATGAAATCGGGGAGCTTCCCCTTCTCCTCCAAGCGAAACTCCTGCGCGTTCTGGAGGAAAGCGAGGTCCGCCCCGTGGGCGGAACCAGAGTTCGCCGGATAAATATGCGCTTTATCGCTGCGACCAACCGGAATCTCGAAGCGCGAGTGCGTGAGGGGACCTTCCGGAAGGATTTGTACTATCGGCTCGCAGTCGTGTCGATTCGGGTGCCCCCGCTCCGCGAGCGTCGCGAGGACATTCCCGTTATCGCACGCCATTTACTCGGCCGGCTGGTTCAATCCATGGGCAAGGCGCAGTCCCATTTTGACGAAGCGGCTGTGGGGGTTCTTGTGTCCTATTCCTGGCCCGGGAATGGGCGGGAACTCCGCAATGTCGTGGAACGGATGGTCATGCTCGCGACCGGCGACATCATTCGGGCGCGAGATGTCCGAAGCATGCTTCCGCAGAGTGAGGCCGAGAGTTTCGCCTCAGTCGACCCGAGTCTGACCGGCCTTCCATACATGGAGGCGAAGGAGCGAGCGCTCGAAGAGTTTACGAAGTCTTATCTGCGTGTCAAACTGGCGCAGCATGGTGGTGTCATCATGAAGGCCGCTGAAGAGAGCGGCATTCCACGGCAACATTTCTCGCTGCTCATGAAACGATTTCTGGGAAGTGAGGGTGTGGAGAATCAGTAGCATCTGTCTCCCATTCATAACAATCCTATCGTTCACTGACCGCAGCCTTTGGTCATTCACGCGATTACGTTTCCTCTTGGTAGCATAACCATCACATGAAACGATTCGGGATTCATTCTGCACGGTTGCCTGGCATATTTTCGTTGATGAATACACAGATATGCGGACGTAACAATTTGAAAAATTGACCAAAACATTCTACTTATCTGACGGCGCATATCAGCATATTCGATTGGTGAGGTGCATCCGTCTTTTCTTATCCAACACTTTTCCACAGTTCTATTTTATCCTTTCTATTTCAATGTCTTAACACGCACGATCTTGTTGGCTCGAAGTATTCTCATTCTGGCAACTCTCTTGCAGAATGCTTCATCCAAA
Organism: Nitrospiraceae bacterium; assembly: GCA_041491905.1. Classification (GTDB taxonomy): domain Bacteria; phylum Nitrospirota; class Nitrospiria; order Nitrospirales; family Nitrospiraceae; genus Palsa-1315. The sequence continues at coordinate 3,114 of JBGPVY010000295.1, forward strand.
TCGGCGTGTAGAAGTAGTCTAGATCTCTGTTGTGTATAAGTGACGTCGCGAGGACGTGACTCACGTCCTCAACTGAAGGAGGTATGCCCCATGTTTGTGTCACGCAGGCAGTTCTTAAAAGTCTCCGCCGGGACGGTCGCCGCCGTGGCGGTGGCGGACAAAGTCCTGGCATTGACCGCGCTCCAGCCGGTCA
>JBGPVY010000298.1:0-3232 GCA_041491905.1 Nitrospiraceae bacterium
CCAGCGACGAGGTCACTAAAGCGCTGGATCGCGAAGGCCTGTTCGATATGAATGTCGTGCTCAGCCGGCCGTTTGTCGCGCACGAACCGGTCCCTCCGCCAACCTCTCCGGCAGAGATGTTCACGGCTCCGGTGTCGCAGCTCACACCGGAACTCCAAGACATGATTATTGCCGTCTTGACAGATGCCGACCAATACGTCGCCTACGATCGTATCTGGGCCTGCCGCTACGATCCCCTCGCAGGCAATGTCGAAGTCCTGGGATTAGCCGGTGATCTGAAGAGCGAACAGAAGGACGGGAAGAAAGATCTGAAGCCGGGCCACCGCCTCACGCTCGACAGCTCAGCCTCCGGATGGGCGGTCCGCCATCGTAAGCCACGCGTGGATCATGATCTCGCCTCCACACAGGGGCGATTCCTCGATCACAAATATCTGTTCAAAGACCGGCTTCTCTCCTCGCTCGTCGTGCCGTTCTTCGTCCGAGGACAAGTGGGCGGGACCATCACCCTGGCCTCGAAAGAAGCCGGACGCTATCAGCAGACGGATGCCCGCACACTTGAGCCGACTATTGTGAAGATCGCGGATATTCTCCAGGCTCCGGCACCGGCGCCAACCAGCCAGCCTCCCGCTATTGGACCAGCTGGCGCCCCGGGGGCAACATTAGCCCCAGGTCCCTCGGAGCCCATCATCAGAAAACAAGAGCGGCAGGCCGCGATCGGCGAGTTCAGCATGTTCCTGGCAACAGAAGTGCGTGAGCCGCTCGCCTCGATCCGTGCCCAATTGGAGGAAGTCACGGGTGAAGGCATACTCGACTTCGACCCGCAGACCCGCGTCGAGAACGCGATGCGCGATTTGATCCGTATCGAAGCCATCCTGAACGAGATCTTGGACTTTGCGAAACCACTCGAGCTGACTCGACGGCTCCTCCGCATCCCCGAAGTGATCGAGAGCGCGCTCACGGTTGTCGCGACCGACCTCGAAGTCACACGGATACAGGTGACCAAGGACTATGCGACGATGATCGCGCCGGTCCGCGGCGACGAAGCCAAGCTTCAGCAAGTCTTTCTCAGTATTTTCAAAAATGCAGGTGAAGCGATGAACCCCGGTGGACATCTCCATATTCAGGTCACCCAGCATCGCGCGGGGCGCGGTGTGGAAGATCAGATCCTTATCAAGAACGACGGGGCTCCTATTCCGGCAGAAATCGTCGATAAGGTCTTTGAGCCGTTTTTCACCACGAAGCGGACCGGCATCGGTCTGGGTCTCGCCACGGTCAAGAAGATCGTCGAAGAACATGGCGGCTCGATTGCCATCGGCAGCGCGCCCGGCGAAGGGACCACCGTCACCATCCGCCTCCCCGGTCTCAGCCCTGGTCCATCCTATCGCAGACGCGGGCGCCGCCGTCCAGCTGCACGCCGCCAAGCCTGACATCACAGGATGCTGAAAAATCCCGCCAGCAGCGTTCTCGCATCGTTCAGACCCTCAACGTACCCCAAGGGTACGCCTCGGATCTTCACTCGCTGCGGCCTTGCTGGACAGGCTTTTTGAGCATCCTGTGGGAATGCTCGCCTGTTGTGCCACTCGTGCGAACCATCGAAGTCCTACCGAGGCCAAAGCCGCCAGTTCCGATGGTTGTGTACGTTTCTTTGGGTAGCTCTGAAGGCGAAAACCTCACTCGGATTCGGCATGAACGATCGGTTACGGACTACAAGGCGGAGACATGTAACACGTAACTCCGGTCTGTCCGTTCCCGACAATATGACTGATGCCAGCTAACGCTGCGCGTGATTGGCGAGCGGAGGCGGCGCAAAGCGCCGACCTAGCGAGTCCGGCTCCACGCCCTTGTTAGCTGCTGAACACACCTTGCCTCACGACCCCGATATAGTGAAACATCATGAATTTCTTAAAGTCCTTTTCGCATAACGTTATCGAGTTTTCCTGAAGGTTGTTCTTTACTTCCTGCGCCGCCATTACTTTATCAATTTCTTTTGACTTATGACGATCCAGCACAAAGAAGACACGCTTGCCCGAAAAGAACTCGTTTACTCGCTTCTGAACCTCCTCCAAAAGGAAGTCCTTTCCTTCCCCGACAAACTGCCATTCGTTATTGTCTTTCAATTTTTCCCACTCGGCTTTCCGCATCATGACGTTGCAGCCGATTAGATATTTTTCGAGTCCATTGTGGCAGCTAATGTTCGCGCTAAGCGGCGGTGCGCTTACGCGCCGTCCGACTTGAGCGAGTAGTTATGCGTTTTTGCGCCTCAACCAGACGACCAGATACAAATTTGTGAAGGACGCTCGCCATGAGTGTTTGGTATGGAACGCCCTCCTCAGCGGCTCGGGCCTGCAGCCCCTCGAGGTCCAGCGACGAGATTCGAATGTTGACCCGCTTGTTCTTGAGCAAGGTAGCCGCAGCCGATGCCCTGATCCGCGCAATTTCGCCTTTCTGATTCCGAACGGATCTCCACTCACCCCGTTCGAAAGAGGCCAAAATCTCCTGTTCCAACAATTTTTCGTCGTTCATCTCACTTGTCTCCCAATAAGAGGTCGCGCGTCGCTTTGCGGCTCGGTATGATGCTTTTCAGAAAAATCTCGTTCTCGCTTTCGACGTAAGGAACAAGGTACGCGTAGTCTCGTATTTTGGCCACAAGCATCTTTTGATGCCTGTACTTTTCCCGGTTGGGGTGGTCCAATACAGGGGGGGGGAAAAGATGGGGTCATTGCTTGACCTTGCACCTCGCTCCCTCTTGGCTCCGCGTTCATTGCTCGCAACTTCGTGTGGGAATATCCGGGCGCCCTCTAGCACCTCACCGCTCGCGGCAACGACCAGCAGACGATCCTTCATGACGAGACCGACCGGACGGATTTCTTGACACGGCTCGGGCAGGAGGTTCTGCAGCAGCGCTGGCGCAGTGCAAAGTCAAGCAATGACCCCACCTGCGTTCGATGAAAACGCGGCGTGCCGCGGGCGTGCTCGTGGCGGCGGCCAGGCTCGCCGCGCAAGCCGTCGGTGCGCCACCGGCGTTCAGTCTTCCACGCCCACGCCGATCACGATGAGAACCGCATAGTCCTGCTTCGTGCAGCCCTCGACCGGAGGCATCGCTCCCCCTGGCGCAACTGGAAACGCAGTCTTCTGCGCGTTTGCCGGCGAGCACGAACCACCAACCGCCGCCGGTGTATAGCGCGCGGAGCGGCAGGCCAGGTGCGTCACGTCGTAGAGCGTCGTGCCTTTA
>JBGPVY010000333.1:0-2628 GCA_041491905.1 Nitrospiraceae bacterium
AATATCTGCACAAGCTGCTGCGCTTCGGACGCTCCCCAGTCACGCGCGCCGAAGATCTGGTGGCGAACAACCCCCTGCCGATCGACCAAGAAAGTCATCGGGAGGCTCCGAGCGCCATAGGTGAATCCCACGCGATAGTCGGGATCGTGGAGGATGGGAAACGTCAAGTGGTTCTCGTGCTGAAACGGCCTGGTGACCGCCACGCCTTGCGCGTCGATGGACACGGCGAGAATCTCAAGATCCTTCCGCACAAACGTCCGATAGAGCTGTTCCATCGCCGGCATCTCTACCCGGCAGGGGCCGCACCAGGTGGCCCAAAAATTCAGCAGCACCACTTTGCCACGCAAGTCCGAAAGCGTCACGAGCCGGCCATTTAAATCTCGGAGCTGGAAGTTCGGCGCCGGCTCACCCAGCTTGACGGCGTTGCGCCCAGCGACCGGCAGGAGATCCGGCGCCGCCGCACCACCTATTCCAACCAGCGCGATCATCAGGAAGACGACCGTTCCAGCAATCGTGAGCCGCATCATCCCTTCCTCGCTCTGCGATCCGATGGCTGAGCATCCGCCGCCTTGGGCGTGACATCGAGCCACTTGGTCAGGACTTGCAGGCTGTCGAGTTTCGTCCAGTCACGCGGCCTGATGACAATCGCGCGGACAACGCCCTGCTGACCGATGATGAACGTTTCTGGCTCGTCCATGCGGCTGCCCGTCGAATGGCCGGCAGGAGCCAACGTTATGACCGTCCGGTACGCAAAGAGATAGGCAATGGACAAGGTCAGTGCGGCGAGAAAGAGCCAAAACACCATGTCAAAAAGAAACAAGGCTCGGACCATCGTGTCCTTTGTCGGTCGATTCATGCCAACGTGCTTCTCTCTATCATACTCAAACCACCGCCAGTTTGACTACTCGACCCAATCTTTCCAACTAATGAGGGGCGGCCAAGAAGGTGCGGAGTTTTTCCGTTAGCTTTCGAAATTCCTTCTGAAAGTCTATCTGACTCTTGTGCTTCGTGGCGCCTACATAAAACCTTCAAACAGAGAGCATTGGCGTGAAGGACTCCTGTACGGGGAAGGCTTTATTCAATCCCACGGGGAGTGGGATAGCCTGCGTGAATCCAAGATAGGTTTGGTCATTTTGCAGGTGGCTCGAAACGACTGTGCAGTATCGGGCGTCAGTATCCCGGTCGATCCCCTACCTTTGGAGGAATGGACAACATAGGACTCATTCGGATAGTATCGCCCGGATTCAGCCTTTTATCCGATTACCGATCACCTGAACCCAGAGGGGCTAATGCGACATAATTATCTGTTTACATCTGAGTCTGTCACTGAAGGACATCCGGACAAGATCGCCGACCAGATCTCCGACGGAATCCTCGACGCGATCATTGCCCAAGATAAATATGCCAGGGTGGCCTGTGAGACGATTCTGACTACCGGAATTGCCTTCGTCGCCGGTGAAATCTCCACCAAGGCCTATGTCGAGATTCCCGATATCATTCGCGAGGTCATTAAGGATGTCGGCTATACCGACGCCTCCTGGGGATTCGACTACCACACCTGCTCCGTCCTCACCGCCATTCACCAGCAGTCGGGCGATATCTCCATAGGCGTGGATTCCGGCGGCGCCGGCGACCAGGGACTGATGTTCGGCTATGCCACCGACGAGACCTCTGAGCTCATGCCGATGCCGATCGTCCTCGCACATCGGCTCACCAAGCGGCTGGCAGAAGTCCGGAAAAAGAACATCCTGCCCTGGGTCCGTCCCGATGGAAAATCCCAAGTGACCGTGGAGTACCGGAACGGAAAACCGGTGCGGATCGACACCATCGTCGTCTCGACGCAACACAGCCCCGACGTGACGAACAAGCAGATCGAGCGCGACATCATGGAGAAAGTCATCAAGCCCATGATGCCGAAAGGGCTCTACGACCCGGCGAGCGTGAAACACCACATCAATCCCACCGGCCGCTTCGTGGTAGGCGGTCCGATGGGCGACACCGGACTGACGGGCCGCAAGATCATCGTCGACACCTATGGCGGTCAAGGCAGCCATGGAGGCGGTGCCTTCTCCGGCAAGGATCCCACGAAAGTGGACCGGTCGGCCTCATACATGGCCCGCTACATCGCGAAGAACGTTGTCGCCGCCGGGTTGGCCCAGAAGTGCGAAGTGCAGCTCGCCTATGCGATCGGGGTGGCCGATCCCGTCTCGGTGCTGGTCGACACGAAGGGTACGGAAAAGATGGCGGTGGAGAATCTGGATAAGCTCGTGCGGAAACACTTCCCCCTGACCCCGCGCGGCATCATCGACTACCTCAAGCTCCGCCGACCGATCTTCAGAAAGACCGCATCGTACGGGCACTTCGGTCGAAACGAGCCGGAGTTCACCTGGGAAAAGACCGACAAGGTCAAAATCTTGCGCAAAGACGCAGGGCTTTAGTTTAGAACCGAACCGATCACAAAGGGGGACGGATTGAAAAATCCGCCCCCCTTTTACTGATCACGCATCACCCGTCACTCATCACTGTAGTACTGGAGGTTTCCGTGGAATACGATGTGAAGGATATCAAGCTAGCAGACCAGGGCAAACTCAAGATCGAATGGGCCGAAGCCACCATGCCGGTACTGCG
>JBGPVY010000157.1:0-6859 GCA_041491905.1 Nitrospiraceae bacterium
CCGCATCGGAGAGTCCAACCGCTGCGGGAAAGACGATTGTGAGAGGCCCGGGCCAGAAGGCGTTCATGAGTACGGTGGCCGCAGGAGGGATGCTTCGAACGAACGGCCCCAACTGAGACCCGTCTCCGATCAGCACGAGAACCGGTTTTCCCTCCGACCGGCCTTTAACCTGCCACAATTTGGCGAGCGCCTGCTCGTCGAACGGAGCCACGGCAAGCCCGTAGAAACTTTCCGTCGGCAGGGCGATAAGCCCGTTCTCTTCGAGCACACGACGCACCCGATCAGCAAGCACCGGGACGGTGGAAGCAGCATAGCGCTCGATCGTAGCCATGGCAGAAACCATTACCCCGCCTTATTCATGACGGTTCGTCGCGAAATTGCTGAGCCGCGTCGCGAGACCGGCGCGCGGAGCCGTGAGGCCCCGATGCGTACTCGTGCAGTACGATGAGGGTCCGAGGGGCGAGCCCGCCGGCCGAAGGCTTGTCGCAGCAGCGGATCGGCGATTGCAGCAGAAGCGTTCATGAATAATGCGGGGCAACCCCCTTCTGCGCTACGCGTGACGTGAAAACGCACGATGTGCAATATCCGTCCGATAGTGAGCGCCTTCAAATGTAATCGACTTGGTCACGCGATAGGCTTCCGCTTGCGCGTCTGCTAGAGTCTTTCCTCGTCCCGTAATTCCCAGCACCCGGCCTCCGGCCGTTACCACCTCGGTACCCGTTCGTCTTGTACCTGCATGAAACACCACGGCCTTTGCATCAGTCGTGGTCGGCAATCCGTGAATCGGGCGGCCGGTCTGATAGGCCCCGGGATAGCCTCCCGACGTCATGACGACGCACACGGCGGTTTCATCATGCCAGTCCACGGTAAATTGATCGAGCCGATGTTCGACCACAGCCTCGATCACCTCCAACAAATCGGTCTTGAGCAACGGAAGCACAACCTGCGTTTCCGGATCCCCCATGCGGGCGTTGAACTCCAAGACGTACGGCGTCCCTTTCACAACCATGAGGCCGGCATACAGGACGCCCTGAAACGGACAACCCATACGTGACAGGGCCTCGACGGCGGGATAGAGGACCTGCCGGGTGACCTGCTCGCGCAGCGCCTTGGTGCCAAGCGGCGCAGGACAATAGGCGCCCATGCCCCCGGTGTTGGGTCCCGCATCGCCATCCCCTACTCGTTTATGATCTTGCGCCGGCAGCATCGGCACCACCGTCCGGCCATCCGTGAAAGCCATGATCGTCAGTTCCTCGCCGTCTAAAAACTGTTCGATCAACACGCGCTGGCCGGCCTGACCAAACACCGCATGCTCCATCGCATCGCGGACGGCCTGTTTCGCCTCCTCACGCGTGGTCGCGACCATTACACCCTTCCCCTGCGCCAGTCCGTCAGCCTTCACCACCACGGGAAGTTCATGTTGATTGAGATAGGCCAACGCCGAAGCAACTCGGTCGAAACTTTGTGCCCTCGCCGTGAGAATGTTCGCGCTGGCCATGATCTCTTTGGAAAAGACTTTGCTGGCTTCGATGCGTGCGGCACCCTTCGTCGGTCCAAATATTTTAAGCCCGGATGTACGAAATTCGTCGACAATGCCCAATGCAAGCGGGGCTTCCGGTCCCACAACCGTCAGATCAATCTTCTCCGACTGTACGAATGTCTTCAGCCCTGCAATATCGTCGGCTTTGATCGGCACACAGGCCGCAAACGATTCGATCCCCGCATTGCCCGGCGCACAGTAGAGCGTGGGCCTGCGGGAACTTTGCGCGAGTTTCCACACCATGGCGTGCTCGCGTCCCCCACTGCCGACGACGAGAATTTTCACGGGAGAACCTCTCTGAATTGCCGCACGACCCTCTTGCGGATGCTCAAACAGGTCATCCAACAAGGCCGCAGGGAGTGAGAGGCCCGAAGCGTACTGAGCGGAGGTACGTTGAGGGTCTCGAACGACTGAGAACGACGTTGGGGACCTGTTTCAGAATCCGACTAGTGGCGGAAGTGGCGCATGCCCGTCATAATCATCGCCACCCCCTGTTCATCTGCGGCTTTGATAATTTCGGCATCGCGAATCGAGCCGCCCGGCTGAATGACCGCCGTGATCCCCGCTTGCGCGGCGGCATCCAAGCCGTCACGGAAGGGAAAGAACGCATCCGATGCCATCACGCACCCCTTAATCGGCATCTGGGCTTTCATGACTGCGAGCTTCACCGAATCGACCCGACTCATCTGGCCGGCGCCGATCCCCACCGTCTGCCCCGGCTTTGCATAGACGATCGCATTCGACTTCACGTGTTTGCAGACCTTCCAGGCAAACGCGCAGGCCGCATATTCCTCGTCCGTCGGTTTGCGCAGGGTCGGTACGTTGAGCGCTTTCAGATCGGTCAAGACACCGAGATCCCGATCCTGCATGATCAAGCCCCCAACCAATTTCTTGAGATCGAAACCCTCTTGCTTCACGTTCGTGAGCGGCCCGACGTCGAGCAAACGAAGATCCTTCTTGCGCTTTAATTCTGCGAGCGCATCGCCGGCAAATCCCGGCGCAATAACTACTTCCACAAACGTGGAGGTGATTTCCTTCGCCGCGGCCAGATCCACGGGGCGATTGAATGCAATCACGCCGCCGAACGCCGAGATGGGGTCGGTCTTCCGGGCTTTCACATAGGCCTCGACCGGCGTTGCACCCAGTGCCACGCCGCAGGGATTGTTGTGCTTGATAATGGCCACGGCAATCTCGTCATACTCTTTCGCCAGCTCGAGCGCCGAATTGGCATCGAGGAAATTATTATACGACATCGCCTTGCCATGCAGGATCTTTCCACGGGATACCGATGGCTCGGCTGAATGCAGCTCTCGATAGAAGACCCCTTGCTGATGCGGGTTTTCCCCATAGCGGAGCATCTCTGCCCGTTCGAACTGCAACGACAATATTTTGGGGAACTTGACCTCGCTGCCTTGCACCTGCTTCTCAAGATACCCGGCGATCAAACTGTCGTAGCGCGCCGTGTGTTGAAACACCTTCAACGCCAACTCGCGCCGTAACTCGTGCGACACAGTCCCTGCCTTCGCCGCTTCGAGCACGCGCTGGTAGTCGGTCGGGTCCACGACCACCAAGACATCTTCGTGGTTCTTGGCTGCAGAACGCAGCATCGACGGCCCGCCGATGTCGATATTTTCAATGGCTTCTTCAAAGGTACAGTGGGGGTTCGCGATGGTCGCCTCGAACGGATAGAGGTTGACCACGACCACATCGATGGGTCCAATCCCATGCTGCTCCATCTGCTCGACATGGGCAGGCACCGAACGCCGTCCCAGTAAGCCGCCATGAATCTTGGGGTGTAGTGTCTTGACACGGCCGTCGAGAATTTCCGGTGAGCCTGTGTAGGCGGCCACATCAGTCACCTTTACACCGGCCTCTCGCAAGGCTTTTGCAGTTCCTCCGGTCGAGAGAACCTCGGCCCCCAGCGCCGCGAGCCCTTTCGCCATTTCCACCACACCGGTCTTGTCTGACACGCTGATTAATGCCCGCTTGATGCCGGCCATAGGGACTCCTTGGAAGACGATCGATAGATATTCCGTGAATCGGAAGGCGCGGCGAAGAATAACAAATGAATATCCACCTTACAAGAGGGATGAAATCCCCACGCATCTAGCAGAATGCTGAAGAGCCTGCCAGCCTATCTTGTTCATTTGGTCTGTTCGGTCTGTCTGGTTTGTTTGGTTGCATTAGACTAACCAGATGGACCAGACAGACCGGGCTAGGCAGGCCCAGAAATCCTGTCTGGCATGAGTCCACTCAGTATGGTAGGGTCACAGGGGCCTATCAGCCATCTTCCGCCTGAGAGTTGATTCATGAGTCGTGCAGCGATTCTAGGCGCAGGCGCTGTCGCACTTGCTCTTCTTGCCGTGGTCTGCATCCCGCACCATCTTCCGACGCCCTCCGCATCGATCTCTCTCACCCCTGCCACCTTTCATGCGCGTTTAGAGCAGGGCACTTTGACCCTCCGTGGCTCGCTCCCCAGTGAAACCAGCAAAGCCGCAATCCTTCAGCGAGCCCAGGAACTCTACGGAGCAACGCCTGGTCGCGTAGTCGATGAGTTGGCGGTGGATTCGAGAGTGGGACCTGCATCCTGGGCGGGCAATGTCCCCAAGGTCCTCCCCATCTTAGGGCATATGACGGAACGAGGCTCCATCATCATCGACGGGCACTCGATTGTCCTCAGCGGCCGGGTCGACAGCGCTCGTGTCAAAGCCACCATGCTGCGAGAGATTGCTCCTCTTACGCAGATGGGGCTCCAACTGGAAGATCATATTCTAGCGGCTAAGCTCGCGGCTCCCTCCCCCTCGCTCCAGAAGAAATTAAATGAGATCCTCTCACACGACTCCATCGAGTTTGAATCGAATACCACGACGATGCTCCCTCGTGCTAGCGCCACACTCGACCAGCTGATTACCCTATTACGTCGTGCCCCCCACACGGCCATTGAGATTGGCGGTCATACGGACAAGTACGGCGAGCCGGACTATAACCTTGAACTCAGCCGCCGCCGCGCAGAAGCCGTACGGCACTATTTTATCAGCCACGGCCTGACCAACCAGTTCACCGCCGTCGGCTATGGCGCCTCCCGACCGCTGTCGGTGGCGCAGACGCGGACCGGCCTCCAGCACAACCGTCGCATCGAATTGCGCGTGAAAGGAGTTGGTGACCTATGACCATTCTCATCGGCCAGATCGTGGGATGTCTCCTCGTCGCGGCAGGCATCGGCGGAAGTATCGGCTGGCTCTTGCGGCACCTGTCGGTCAGCAAGCTGAATGAACACATCTACGACGTCACCACCGCCTTGCATATCAAAGAACAGGCGCTGCACCTGGCCCAGCGAGAGCTGACGGCCAAGGCCGCGTCGATCCAGATCTATGAAAGCGATCTCGCGTCGTCGGAAGCGCTCGCACGATCGGCGCGACAGGAACTCGCCTCAAGCGCCGATCAGCTCCGTGCCGCTCAAGACGAACTCAGGTCAGTCACGGAGCGCGTGGCATCATTGGAATCCGAACAGCAGGCCTCGCTGCAGCAGTATCACGAAAGCGATGCGACGATTGCCGCCTACGCACAAGAAGCCCGACAGGCCAACGCCGGGCGGACTGCAGTGCAAGAGGAACTCAACGTCAAGGAACAGGAACTTCTCGACCTGCAGAACCGGCTGACAGAGGCCGAAGGAAGCCTTGCGCAACTCGAAGGGCTCCGCGCCCAGGTGGCGGAGATGGAGCCCGCCCAAGGACGCGTGCATTGGCTGGAAGTGCAGCTCACCGAGAAAGACGTCGAGCATCGAGCTGCACTGCACCAATTCGACAGCCAACTGGCCGAACGAGACCGGCGCATCGGCGAACTCGAACGTCTCCAACCGGAGCTGAAGGAGCAAGAGGCGGCACTGACACAGTGGAAAACAAAATATGCCCACACCCTCACGCAACACGAAGCACAGCTCGCCAAGTTACAAAAACAGCTCGCGGCACAGGACCAACTCCGAGCCCAGCTCCTGCTCGATGAACAGCTCCTGCACGAGCGAGACGAACGGATCGCCGGCCTGCAGCACCAGATTCAAGCACTTGAAGCACAACAGCAAGACCTGACCGGCCAGGTGAAAATGGTGGGAGAAAAAGAAGAGGAGATCACCCGCCTCCGGAAACGCCTGGTCGAAGTGCGGGCCGCACTCCGCATCAAGACCGATGGGGGAACTGTGGCTCCTCGCCAGAAGTCCCGTCAGAATGGAAGTCAACTATACTTACAGATGGAACAGGCGAAAGCGGCGAAAGACGGACAGAAAGACGACCTGAGTAAGATTCCCGGGATCGGTCCTGTCTTTGCGCGGACCCTGAACAAGATGGGATTGCACACCTTTGTCCAGATTGCGAGCTGGAAGCCGGAGGATATCGCCAAGTTCGCAAAGAAGCTCTACACCGCCCCCGACCGGATCAAGCGGGAGCATTGGGTCGCCGGCGCGAAGAGACAACACCGTGAGAAGTATGGAGAACGACTGTAAGGGGAAAGGTTCAGGCCGAGGCTTCGAGAAAGGCTAAGGTCTAGGTTAAGGTTCAGACTGAAGGTACAAGCGGCTGGATATTCCCCCCGCTTAACTCAGCCTCTCCACTGAAGCTTAGCCTTCCCCACAGGTAGGGCCCCGCTCAACCTCAGCCTCAGCCTTAACCTTAAACCTTAGCCTTCCCTACCCTACCTGCCTCAGCCTTCCCCACAAGTAGGGGTAGACCGGTCCGAGATCATCCTTTATGATGAGGAACTTCAATGCCAAAATCATGCTGCCGACCATCATAATCTCCAGAACAGAGGAAGTCTGCTAATGCACGATCTTAAGCCCTCCGGAAGCCTGTTGTGGGCTGTCCTGCTTGTTATCGCAGCGACCTTTGGCTTCAACGGCTGCGGTAACGTCAACGATGTGGCTAGTACTACTCCCCCTGACGCACCAGTCGCCAATGCGGGCCCAGACGTAGGCAGCCTCACGCCCGGCGCCTTCATCACGTTGAACGGTAGCGCCAGTTTCGACCCCGGCGGTAGTCAACTCACCTATAGCTGGACGATGCTCAGCAAACCAGCCGGCAGCACCGCGGTCCTGGCGAATCCCACCACCGTGTCGCCGACCTTTACCGTCGACCGCGCCGGCGACTATACGGTCCGACTCATCGTGAACAATGGCACGCTGAGCAGCGCGCCCGACAGCGCGATCATCAGCACCAGCAATGTCGCGCCGGTGGCCAACGCCGGCCCCGACCAAGGCGGCAAGCTCCCGGGAGCGCTCATCACCCTGAACGGCAGCGGGAGCTCCGATGCCAACGGGGATCCGCTCACCTA
>JBGPVY010000011.1:0-22145 GCA_041491905.1 Nitrospiraceae bacterium
AAGCGGTCCTCCGCGAATCGCATCACCGCGGTCATCCCGTATTTCGGCTATGCCCGTCAGGATCGTAAGGATCAGCCGCGTGTGCCGATTTCAGCGAAACTCGTGGCCGACCTTATCACCACCGCCGGCACTGACCGCGTTCTCACGATGGATCTCCACGCGGGGCAGATCCAGGGATTCTTCAATATACCGGTGGACCATCTCTATGCACTACCTGTACTGTTGGATTACATTACCAAGCAAAAGGTGAGTGATCTGGTGGTCGTCTCCCCAGACGCTGGTGGCGTGGAACGGGCCCGCGCGTTTGCGAAGCGGCTCCAAGCCAACTTGGCGATTATCGACAAGCGGCGTGAAGGACCGAATCAGACGCAGATCATGAACATCATCGGCGATGTCGCGGGTAAGAGTGCGTTATTACTGGATGACATGATCGACACGGCCGGCACCATTGTGAAGGGGGCGCAGGCCTGTATGGATCGCGGGGCTCGGGAAGTGTGGACCGCCTGTACCCATGCGGTGCTCACCGGGCCGGCGTTGGAGCGGATCCAGCAATCTTGCCTGAAGCAGGTGATCGTGACCAACTCGATTCCGTTGCGGGGCAAAGAGCAGGCCTGCCCCAAGCTACATCAATTATCGGTCGCGCCACTCTTAGGTGAGGCGATTCGGCGTATCCATGAAGATGAGTCGGTGAGTTCATTGTTTGCCTAACTCGAGACCGAGGCATCTAGAGACAAGCGAGAAGAGGACGGAGGCCTATATATGAAGTTTGATCTAGCAGTCACAGTGAGAGAGAAGACGGGAAAGGGTGCGGCGCGCCAACTTCGGCGGGAGGGCAAGGTTCCGGGCGTGTTGTATGGGCAAGGCGAATGCCTGCTCTTGACGATTGAACCCGATAGCCTAGTCAAGATTTTGAAGGCACAGGCGGGGGGGGCCGCGCTCGTGTCGCTCACGCTCAGCGGTGCGAAGTCGAAACCGAACCGGACCGCACTCTTGCGCGATTTCCAGGTCGATCCGGTCGAAGGGAATGTGCTGCATGCGGATTTGTTTGAAATCTCGATGAACAAGCCGATTCGCGTGAAGGTGCCCCTGCATTTGACCGGCGGGATGCCTGCCGGCGTCAAAGAAGGCGGCATCCTCCACCACAATATGCGCGAGTTGCATATTGAGTGTCTGCCGGCTGTTTTGCCGGACTTCATCGAAGTCGATGCCTCGGGGCTCGCCATTGCGCAAGGCCTCCATCTGAAAGACGTGGCCGCGCGCGAAGGGGTCCGCTATCTCGACGATCCTGAGCAGATGGTTGTGAGTGTGGCGGCGCCGATGACGGAAGCCAAGCTCGAATCGCTCCTTGCGAGCGGCGCAGCCGCACCGGAGGAGGCGAAAGAGCCTGAGGTGGCCACGAAGGGTAAAGTGGCGGGTGAAGCCCCTGAGGGTGCCGAAGCGGCGAAAGCCGGCGCGGCTCCTGTTGCTGCTGATGCGAAAGGCGGCGAGAAGAAAGGCGCTGCAGCGCCAAAAGCTGAGAAGAAAGAAACCGAAAAGAAGAAGTAACGTTGCGCCTCATCGTTGGGCTGGGCAACCCGGGCGCTGCCTATGCCCGAACCCGCCACAACGTCGGCATGTGGGTCATCGAGCGGGCCGCGGCTCGGTGGTCCATCCGTCTCGCCAAGCGCGGCATGGCTCATCGTGGATCGGGACGACTTGGGTCGGAACTCCTCGAACTCGCCGGCACCCTCGACTGGATGAACATCACTGGTCCTCCACTCAAAGGCCTCTTGCGTGAGTTTTCGCTGACTGCCGACGACCTGATCCTGGTCCACGACGATCTCGACCTTGATCTGGGGCGTCTCCGGATCAAACAAGCCGGTGGGCATGGGGGACATAACGGGATCAAGTCGGTCATTGACACGATCGGGACGGCCCAATTTGTGCGGGTCAAGATCGGAATCGGCCGACCGGCACCGTGTCAGGATTCGGCGGACTATGTGTTACAGGCATTCACGAGAGAAGAGAGCGAGGTGTTGAATCCCTGTCTCGATCGCGCCGTCGATGCGTTGGAATGTTTGATTCATCGAGGAATAGCGGTGGCGATGAACGAGTTCAATGTGCGCGAGAATGTTGGAGAAGAGGAAGAGGGGGAGCCAGGCTGACCTGCTGCTCGCGCAACGCGCGGCCTCGGAAGGCCCTCGTTGGACGCGCGCATTCTAGGTCAACCTGGCTTTCCCTCCTCAATGGGTTGAGGGGGAGAAGAGAATGGGACTCTGTTGCGGCATGATTGGATTGCCGAACGTCGGGAAGACCACCGTCTTCAATGCGCTCGTCGGCGCGGGGGCGGTGGTGGCGAATTACCCGTTCTCGACGGTCGAAACGAATGTCGGGATCGCACAGGTGCCCGACCCGCGGGTGGATCGGCTCGTCGAGATTTTCAAGTCCAAGAAAAAAACACCCAGCACATTGGAAGTCCGTGACATCGCGGGTCTGGTCGAGGGAGCCAGCACAGGAGAAGGGCTGGGCAATCAGTTCCTCGGACAGATCAGGGAAGTCGACGTGCTGATGCACATCGTGCGCTGTTTCCAAGGCGGGGATGTCGTTCATGTGAGCGGTAGCGTCAACCCGATTCGCGACATCGGCGTCATTGAAACCGAACTCATGCTCGCCGATCTGGAGACGCTGGACCGCCGCAAGCAAAGGACCGAAAAGAAAGTCCGCGCCGGGGATAAGAAAGCGGCGTTTGAGTTGGCCTTCGTCCAGAAGCTGATGGATCTCCTCGACCAGGGCGAATGGCTGGGCAATTTGCCGTATACACCGGAGGAACGGGTAATTCTGGACGAGTGTCAGTTGCTCTCCGCCAAACCGGTCTTGTTCGTGGCCAACGTCTCTGAAGGGGCCAATGCGGACGAAGCGATGGTGAAGACGGTCCGCGAATTTTCCGAGAAGCGTGGCGCGCGGGTGGTCACGATCTGCGGGCAGCTCGAAGCGGAGTTGTCCACACTTCCGGACAGTGAGCGGGCCGATTATCTGAAAGAAATGGGGCTGACGGAGTCGGGCCTTGTTCGCCTCACGCGCGAGGCCTACGCACTTTTGAATCTCATCACGTTTTTTACCGCCGGCGAGACGGAGTCGCGAGCCTGGCCGCTGCGGAAAGGGCTTACGGCCCCACAGGCGGCGGGGAAAATTCATTCCGACATGGAACGAGGATTCATCCGCGCCGAGGTGTATACCTATGACGATCTGATGGCCTGCGGGTCAGAGGCGAAGGTGAAGGAGAAGGGGTTGTTTCGCCTCGAAGGGAAAGAATACGTGATCAAAGAGGCCGACATTGTGTACTTCCGATTCAATGTGTAATTTCAGGGTGCGGGTCCTGTCGCCGAGCAGCCCAAGCGTGCTCGCACCCCGCCCGGTGTAGGGACCCCGCTCCGCGCGCTTGGGCGCCCAGCTCGGCGCCACCTTCGACGGATTACGATTAAGGTTCTAACATGGCATTAATCACTGGCAAAACCGTATACGTCTTGGGGGCGGGCGCTTCTCAGCACACGGGTGCACCCTTACTGCGCGATTTCTTAGTGACGGCGCGACTCCTGTTGGAAGGGAAACTCGATCTCAAACATAAGGAGTCTTTCAAGAAGATATTTGAATGGATCGATACCCTGCGAGGCTCCTCCTACTATGTGGAGTTTGATCTAGATAATATTGAACAGGTGTTTTCGATAGCTGAAATGTTGAAACAGCTAGGAGATGAAAAGGGGGAAGAATTATCGCGCGCGCTCACGCGTCTTGTCATGGAAACCTTGGATAGAAGCTGTAAGCTCAAGTGGGGTGGGAATGTTTTTGAGCCAGATAAGACTCTTAATTCATTCGCCAACACATTAGATGAACTAAACAAGGAAAGAAAAAACGAAATCGGAGAACAGCACGGAACTTTTTGTAGAGATTTGATTATCACGTTCAACTACGATGTTATGTTGGATTATGCGATGTATCAACTGAGTATGGCTCCAGAGTATTGTCTTTTCGATCCACCATTTGACGGGAACAGGTATCGGCTACTAAAGCTACACGGATCAATCAATTGGGGGCTGTGCCAGGATTGTAATAAGAGGGGTGGTAACGCTGTTTCTTTGCAAGAAGTGTGGCCAACACCATTAGCTCCAGGCAAGATGGTAGCTCCCCTGACGCCTCCCGGGACACATTTCGAAATGCGGATGATGACAGAAGTCCTTCCAAACACTTCCTGCAATTTTTGCGGGAAAAGCGATGTGTTGGAGCCATTTGTAATTCCGCCGACATGGTCTAAGGCTGTTGGCAATACGCCTTTGAAAGGAATTTGGGCCCAAGCGGTTATGGAAATAGAGACAGCATTTCAAATTATTGTCATAGGGTATTCCATGCCCCAAACCGATACATTTTTCCAATACCTGTTAACGTTAGGTCTGGCAAAGAACTCGAAACTCAATCGCGTTGTTGTCGTTGACAGAGATAAATTTGATG
Source organism: Nitrospiraceae bacterium (assembly GCA_041491905.1). Classification (GTDB taxonomy): domain Bacteria; phylum Nitrospirota; class Nitrospiria; order Nitrospirales; family Nitrospiraceae; genus Palsa-1315. Next base: position 4,483 of record JBGPVY010000011.1, read on the forward strand.
CGCTTCGAGAAAGATATGAGAAGGTCTTTGCGAGAAATCTCATTGATCGTGGGCGATTGAAATTTTTCTCTGGTTGCACCTTTGATACCTTCATCCAAAGCTACATGATAAATGTAGGAAGCAAAGCCGAGTGGTTCTATTCATAGCGCTGGAGGAAACGGGGACATTCTAGTTTTTCAGCTGTCTGCCTGGGCTCAGAGCGGACTTTGCTGGAGGAGCGGGGACCCACCGAGGCTGAGGCGAGGAGGAAAGCTGGAACTGACTGAAGCCCCGCGGTCGTGAGACCGCGGCTGAAGGAATTCCAGAAGGCTTCCGCTCGACGAAGCCCGGAAGGGTCGCTCCGGAGGCAAGGGAGCGGTTGAGCCTAGGCAGGCCACGAGCTACTATTCTCGTCCGTCTGCGCAAGGCTTTTTATCTGCTAGAACGCCGGAATATAGAATGGTGTCAGACACCGTTCTCAGACGCAGGTTCGTGCTGAATCGTTGCCCTCCTTTCTCTTCACGTCTTGCACGCCAGGGCGAGTCGTGTCGATGTAGTGATGTTCGTTGGTAAATTTTCTAATATCTTCTCCAAGTAAAGATTCCTACAATATGGCGCTGTTTTTCGGGGGCGGTGCAGAGACTGGTCGTTGTAGTGGGAGAGAGATTTCATGATCAGAGTCCTGTTGGTTGGGGAGAATGAAGCGGAGGCGCGAGATGTCCGAGCCATGCTCCAGCAAGCTGGGCAGGGACAAATTGAAGTGACGCATGTGACGCGACTCAGCTCGGCGCTTCGGCTTTTGAGTGCCGAATCCTTCGATGCTATCTTGCTGGACGGCGCACTTGTCGATACCCATGGCCTCGGCACCTTGGATCTCGTTCAGGCCGCTCTGGGTCGTATGCCGATTGTCGTTATGAGCGATCAACACGATCCTGCGTTGGAGCGAGAAACCATTCAGCGTGGCGTGCAGGATGTCGTATTCAAAAAGCAGTGGACGGCTGAACAATTAGCCCGAGCGGTGTACCATGCCGTCGATCGCAAACACGCCGAGCGAAGCCTGGCCTACCTTGCACAATTCGATCCCCTGACCGCATTAGCCAATCGGGCACTGTTCCGCGACCGGCTCGCGCACGCCCTGGCGATGGCCAAGCGGAAGAAAATCGAAGTTGGGGTTGTGTTGCTGGGATTGGACCGCTTCCAGGAAGTGGCAGGGCAACATGGCCTTGAGGTTGGCGATGCCCTTCTTACTGCCACCGCTGACCGTCTGAAGCAATGTATGAGGGAAGTCGACACGGTTGCGAGACTTGGCGGCGATGTCTTTACCTGTCTGCTGGAAGGTATCACGTGCAAGCATGATATGGAGATCGTGGCGAAGCGAATTCTTGTCTCGATGGCCCAGCCGGTCAAGATAACGGATCAGGAAGCCGTTGTCACGGTCAGCCTGGGACTTGCAGTGTACCCGCTGGATGGGCAGGAAGCCGACGAATTGTTGGATCGGGCCAAGGAGGCCATGACCCGCGCCCAAGAAGCCGGCGGCAACGGGTACCATCTCAACGTTTCTCAGTGATGAGAACAGCATTGAACAGGCACTCGTTGTGCTGATGTCATGGTGACGCTCAGGCTCTCAAGGCGTAGTTCAAGGGTGCGGGTCCTATCGCTGAGCCTCCCAACTGTACTCACACCTCGCCCGGTGTAGGAGAAGAAGGGTGCCCCGGGAATAGAGAATGGTGTCAGACACCGTTCTCAGGCTTGGACCCAGACAGTACGCTTCTACGGCTGGCTGCCTGTGGCAGTGAGCGCACTTCACCGGAGCGACAGAGCCGCGCCCAGCGTCTGAAGGAGGAAAGCCGGAACTGACCACCGCACCGTGGACGGGGTGTCGCGCTAGGTGCGGGAGCGAAGAGCCTCAGGCCGCCAGCATTATTAATTCCCCTTAATCCAAGCGGTTTCCCTTCCCCACCTCTTCACATTTCCCCAAAACTTCGTAGTAGAATAAATGCAAGCCTCGCCCATGGAGCACACCATGATGCACTCGGGGCGCGTTCGACAACAGTTCTTCCTCAGTCTCCTCCTCCTGACAGCCTTACCCTTGATTGCGATTCCGGCACAGGCTGAATGGTATGTGGCGGGCCAAGCCGGGTACAGCTTTGCTGATGCTTTGCGCAACGTCACAACCACGGGTCCATTCAGTGGTATAGAACTGCAAGACTTCGACATGAAGAACAGTCTTGCTTATGGCGGCAAGGTGGGTGTGTATCCCTTTCACGGGTCGCTAGGATTCGAGTTGGATGTCTTCCACAGCACGCCGCACGTGAAGAGTCTCGACAATAGCCCCGGCATTCATCTGGCGGTGACAAATGTCGGCGCGAATATGCTGTTGCGGTACCCCGGCGTGACCTTTCAGCCTTATCTCGGCGTCGGCCCCGCTATTTTGATTGCGCGCCTGGGACGTTCGGTGGAGACGCAGCAGGACACACAGGTCTCGGTCGGTTCCAATTTTCTCACAGGGATCCGCGCATTCGTGAGGCCTAAAGTGGCGCTGTTCACGGAATACAAATACACGCATTCGAAATTTAGCTTTCATGACGCCTTCGGTTCGTTCGGTGGGTTCGACAGTACGTACAGGGCGCACCACCTATTTGTCGGCGTCTCCTACCATTTCTGAGGGAGGGTGCCATGTTGGTCCGATGGATGACGACCATGATCGGTGGAGTTGTGCTGTTAAGTCTCACGGCCTGCGCAGAGTCGCTGCATCAGACGCAACGGATGACCATGCTCAGTCAGGCTCCGGAGAACGGCTACGCCGGCGTGTATGACCCGGCCAGCCCCTTCTACTCTAGTCCCGGGTTCTGGTGGAGCCCCTTTGGCTACTATCCAGGATTCTCCGGGTATGGGCCTGGGTATCGATCGGGTTACCCCTATTCTTATCCCTATTATGGTTATTCCTCCGGCAGGTCGTCTCCCAATCCCAGCGGACCAAGCTTCCGTCCTTCGCCTCCAGCAAATGCACCGTCACGAATGTTCAAGCGAAAGAACTAGATGAGGCGAGCCCCCATCGGCGGCTGTTTATTGACACTTTCTTAAGGCCTGTGTTAGCTTCACCCCTTCGCGCTGGCTGAATCCAGCGTGCCCACACCTTGCTCCGGGCTGGTCCCGGGGCCTTTGTCCAGGAGGATTGCTGCATGGAGTTCTACGAGTCTCTGTTCATTATTCGTGCGTCTGTCTCCGACCAGGAGACCGCTGCCTTGATCGAGAAGATGAAGGCGGTGGCGGAGAAAACCGGGGCGCAGTTCATTAAATCAGAAAACTGGGGTAAGAAGAAGCTCGCCTACGAGGTGAAGCGGGAGCGGAAGGGGACGTATGTCTACTTCTACTTCAGGGCGCCCAACATCACGGTTGGTGAATTAGAGCGGTCCTACCGGCTGGAAGATTCCATTATCAAGTTTTTGACCGTCCACCTCAAAAAAGAATTGGTGCCGGCACGGCCACACGAGATGTCATCGGAGGAGTTTGCCGGTGGCCGGGTTTAATAAAGTCATTCTCATCGGAAATCTCACGCGAAATCCTGAGCTCCGGTACACGCCGAACGGGACGCCAGTGGCCAGTTTGGGCCTCGCGGTCAGCCGGCGGTATAAGCAGGGCGATGAATTGAAAGAAGAAGTCTGTTTTGTCGACATTGTCGTCTTCGGCAAGCAGGCGGAACATTGCGGGCAATATCTTAGCAAGGGGAGCGGCATCATCGTCGATGGGCGGCTGCAGCAGCGTCGGTGGGAAACGGAAGACGGCCAAAAGCGCAGCAAGCACGAGGTGGTGGCCCAAACGGTGACATTCATGCCGAAACGCCAGGATAGCGGTGGTGGTGGCGGGACTGAGGCACCGGCGCATGATGATCCCGGGTATGAACACGACGAGCACGTCTAACAGGCTGTGGAAAAACTATTGTGGCATGCGAGCATTTCGATGGTTTGCACATATGGCACAACGGGAAAACATCAGGCAGGATGCTCAAAAAGGCCGTTCAGCAAGGCCGCAGCGAGCGAAGAGGCGAGGCGTACGCTTCGGTACGTTGAGCCTCTGAGCGCGGCAAGAACGACACATGGGAAAAGGCGCGTCTTGGCGCGCCGGGTGCGGGCGGGTGAGAAGAGCGACTTTTTCAGCATCCTGCCAACAGGGAGGGAGACGGTTTATGGAGCGTGAACAAGGCGGAGACCGAGACGGCGGCGGTGGCGGACGGTTTTTTCAACGCAGACGGCCTTGCAGATTTTGTATTGATAAAGGGTCGATCGATTTCAAAGATGTCGGGCTGCTGAGAAACTTTTTAACTGAGCGGGGTCGGATCGTTCCGCGGCGTATCTCCGGCAATTGTATGAGGCACCAGCGCGAATTGACAACCGCCGTCAAGCGGGCTCGGCACATCGCTCTCATCAGCTTTGCGGAAGAGCGATAACCGGTCACGTTGGGGATGGGAATGCAGGTAGGTGCCGCGATGGAACTGCTCAGACCGCTGCTGGCTGACATACCTGCCGATGGGCTTTCGCTGGTCGGCGAGGTCACGGCTGAAGAACTCGGCCTCACCGAGGATGATGACGTGGTCCTGGGTCCGCTGGCTGTGAGTCTGGACCTGACCAACGTCGAAGGGCTGGTCGCCGTGACCGGTGTGCTGGAAGGTACGATCGTCCGCGAATGTGTGCGGTGCTTGAAAGAGTATGAGGATCCGCTGGCTTTTTCTGTGCGGGCGGCCTTTATCCCGGAGCCCAAGTCGGCGCCGCGTTATCCGAAGCGAGTCGATTCCCGAAAGGCGCGTGCAAAGGGCGTGGAGGCCGAACCAGAAGAGGAGCCGGACGATCAGTATCAATATCAGGGCAACCAGTTGGAACTGGCTTCCATGTTGCGTGAGCACGTGATCCTGTCCGCGCCGATGCAGCCTCTCTGCGGCGACGACTGCTTGGGGCTCTGCGCGCGATGTGGGAAAAATTTGAATGAGGGGTCCTGTCAGTGTGTCGCGGAACTACCGATCCCGACATTTCGGGTGGTCCAGGTCACGAACCGCAAGAACGGCGGACCGTCGGCATCATAGCGTGACCACCTGCTATCGAAATAGTGAGAAGGAGTTGCCATGCCAAATCCGAAACATAAACATTCCCGGGAACGACGCGACAAGCGGCGCACACAAAAGCTGCGCATCACACCGCCGGGCATGTCCGTCTGTCCGCAGTGCCACGAGATCAAGTTGCCGCATTATACCTGCTTGAATTGCGGAACGTATAAGGGCAAGGCGGTCATCCAGGTCGAAGAGTCCTAGGAGGCTGTTGAAAAAGCCCGCCAGCGGCGTTCTCGCGTCGCTCAGAGGCTCCACGCTGAAGAGAGCGTTTCGGAAGTCTGAAGTACTGGAGGGGCTTATCCGTTCGCCAAGATCCATTCTAGGGGCGAACGGCCCACACGAAGTGCGGTTTGTACCTCCTCGCCGCTTCGCTCGCTGCGGCCTTGCTGGGCGGCCTTTTTGAACAGCCTTCTAGGCCGGTTCGTGACAGGGCCGTTGGGCCGTGCCTGCAGGGCTCATGGCCCAAAAGATCACGACGGGATGACATCTGTTTGCCTGTTGCGTCGACTATTTCACTGCTCTAAACTCCTGCCGCATGTAGCGTGGTGACGGCTGCACTCCTTTTGTGACCACGGGACACTTCATCACTCGATGAGTACTCAGCCGTTATGAAGATTGCACTTGACGCCATGGGTGGAGACGATGGACCAGCCCCGGCCATTGAGGGGGCTCTCCAGGCCGCCCAGGAATGTGATGTCGAAGTGCTGCTGGTTGGTGACGAGGCCATTCTCACCGCCGAATGTCGCCGTCTCGGTTGCACGGATTCCCGCCTGTCTATTCGACATGCCTCGCAAGTCGTCGAGATGCACGAGTCGCCGGCTACGGTAGCCCGCAAGAAGCGGGATTCCTCTATCTGGGTTGCCACTGAGTTGGTCAAGAGTGGCGAGGCGAGTGCCGTGGTCAGTCCCGGGAACACCGGCGCCAGCATGGTGTCGTCATTCTTTGTGCTCGGGCTGACGAAGGGTGTCGAGCGCCCGGCGATCGCGACAAGCCTGCCCACTCTGACCGGTACGGCGATCATGTTGGATGTAGGGGCTAATGTGGACTCTACGGCTCAGCATCTGGCCCAATTCGCCATCATGGGGAATGAGTATGGCAAGTATCTCTTTGGGAAGCCCAACCCACGTGTCGGGCTGCTGAGTATCGGGGAAGAAGACAGCAAAGGAAATGAGGTTACGAAGGAGGCGTTCAAGCTCCTCAAAACCAGTCCGCTCAACTTCATCGGCAATATCGAGGGCCGTGATGTGTACAGCGGGAGCGCTGATGTGGTGGTGTGCGATGGCTTCATCGGGAACGTCGCGCTGAAGATTTCCGAGGGAGTGGCCGATACGATCAAGAAGTTGTTGGTCAAGGAAATCTCCGGATCCTTCTTCGGCCGCTTGGCCTATCCGCTCATTGCCGCGCCGCTGCTTAGCTTGAAGAAGAGAATCGATTACGCGGAATTCGGTGGGGCGCCGCTCCTGGGCGTTAACGGCATTACCATGATCTGCCATGGACGTTCGTCTGCCAAGGCGATCAAGAATGCCATTCGCCGGGCGAAGGGGTTGGCAGAGAGTCGCGTCCATGAGCTGATTCAACGCGCTATTGAAGAGAGCCATTCACAAACCAAGCCCACCGAGGATATGCCGGCATGATGGCCCGCATTGTAGGGACCGGATCGTACGTGCCGGCCAAGGTGTTGACCAATGCCGATCTCGAAAGGATGGTGGCCACCTCGGACGAATGGATTGTCGAACGGACCGGTATCCGCGAGCGACATGTGGCCGGTTCCGGTGAAGCCTGTTCTGATTTGGCGGTGAAGGCGGCGGAGAGGGCCCTGACGGCCGCGGGGGTGAGTGCGGCCGATCTTGACCTCATTCTGTTGGCCACCTGCACCGGTGATTATCCGATTCCTGCCACCGCGTGCCTGATTCAACATCAGCTGGGGGCGACGCGTGCGGCGGCCTGTGACCTGTCGGCTGCCTGTTGCGGGTTCGTCTATGCGTTATCGGTGGCGGATGCCTATGTGAAAACCGGCATGCGCCACGTGTTGATCATCGGGTCGGAAGTGATGTCGGCGATTACCGACTGGACCGATCGCAACACCTGTATTTTGTTCGGCGATGGAGCTGGCGCGGTAGTCCTCAGCGCCAGTGAGAACGACCGGGGCGTCCTGTCTACGCATCTTCGTTCCGATGGCGCCCTCTGCGACTTGATTGTGGTGCCAGGGGGAGGGTCACGTCTGCCGCCCTCTGAAAAAGTCGTGGCAGAACGGATGCAGTACATCAAGATGAAGGGGAACGAGACCTTCAAGGTGGCGGTTCGGACCTTGGAAGAAGTCGCACGCGAAACCTTGGCTGCGAATCATCTCCGTGTTGAGGATCTCGATCTCTATGTGCCGCACCAAGCGAATGTGCGTATTCTCAAGGCGGTGGCCGAGCGTCTCGGACTCCCGCCAGAGAAAGTGATGCTGAATCTCGATCGGTATGGGAATACGTCAGCGGCCTCAATTCCCATTGCCTTGGATGAAGCCCTACAACAGGGGCGAATCAAAGAAGGCTCGCTCGTCATGCTGGGTGCGTTTGGCGCGGGACTCACGTGGGCGTCGGCACTTATCAGGTGGTAGCAGGGGAAGCGATCAGCGTTCAACTCAAAGGATTGGCTGATAGCTGAGGGCTGACAGCTGACAGCCCTCAAACCAACTTTTCCCGTTGACATTCAAAGGAAATTCGACGATATCTAACCCCACGGGGACGGCGCGGCGCGCCCTCTCCAGCTTCGAATATTACGATGACGAGAGTAACCAGTAGCCTCGTGCAATCACTCCGGTAGTATGGCGACTCTCCAATCAACAAGGTCATCCAGTATTGGGTTGGTCTTTCCAGGCCAGGGGTCTCAGTCAGTCGGCATGGGAAGAGCGTTGGTGGAAGCCCATCCGAGCATCAGGAGTCTCTACGAAGAGGCGTCGTCGGTGCTGAGATATGACATTGCCGCGCTGTGTTTTGAGGGACCAGCGGAACGATTGAACCTCACGGAATATACACAGCCGGCATTGTTGGTGAGCAGCATCGCCGCGCTCCAGGCCTTCAAGTCATTGGGCATCACGCCGGTCGCGGTGGCCGGTCATAGCCTGGGTGAATACTCGGCCCTTGTCGCTGCTGGCGGAATGACCTATCGTGAGGCGGTGGCGATCGTGCAGAAGCGAGGCCGCCTTATGGCCGAAGCGGTGCCGCCGGGGACTGGGCTCGTTGCCGCGCTGCTCGGTCTCACGGCAGACGTGGTGAAAGAGGTGTGTCGGGACGCCTCATCTGTGGGAGTTGTGACCGCGGCGAATTTCAATTCGCCTGGTCAGGTTGTCATTGCAGGGGAAAAGGCTGCCGTGGAACGGGCTATTGAACTGGCGAAGGCCAAGGGATGTAAGAAGGCGATTCCCCTTCCCGTGAGTGTGCCGGTGCATACGCCCCTGATGCAGAAGGCGGCCGATCGACTCGCCGAAGATTTGGCGGCGATCACATGGTCCGATCTCAAGATGCCATTGATTAACAATGCCGAAGCCAGGGCGATCACCAAGGCCAGTGACATCCAGGCATCGCTGGTACGACAACTTCCTTCGTCGGTGCTCTGGGAAGATTCGGTGAAGGCCATGGCCGCGATGGGCGTGACGACGTTCGTCGAGGTTGGGCCGGGGACGGTGTTGAGCGGCTTGATCAAACGGATTCTGCCGGACGCGGTGACCCTGAATGTCAATGATCCTCATTCGTTCGAGGCGACCCGCGCTGCGTTCAGTGCGTGAAGGGATGTGAGGAGCGAGCAGATGTCACTCCATGGTAAGGTTGCAATTGTCACAGGGGCGGCGCAAGGGATCGGCCGGGCGATAGCCGAGTCATTGGCTCAAGCCGGGGCTGATATTGTGGTCGCCGATCTTGATCCGAGCCGGTCGAAAGACACGGTTGCGGCCGTGGAGCAGTTGGGGCGCAAGGCTTTGAATGTCAAAGTCAATGTGGCGGACGGCGCTGACACCAAAGCCATGGTCGACCAGGTCCTCAAGGAATGGGGGAAGGTCGATATTCTGGTGAACAATGCCGGGATTACGCGTGACGGGCTGCTGTTGCGGATGAAGGAGGAAGATTGGAATCTAGTGCTGCAAGTAAATTTGAACGGGACGTTCAACTGCACGAAGGCGGTCTTGCTCTCGATGACCAAGCAGCGGTATGGTCGCATTGTCAACATCGCTTCGATAGTCGGAGTGATGGGTAATGTGGGCCAGGCCAATTACGCGGCATCGAAAGCGGCGGTGATCGGATTGACCAAGACGGTTGCACGGGAATATGCGAGCCGCTCAGTCACGGTGAACGCGGTCGCGCCTGGATTTATTGATACTGCCATGACGCAGGGATTATCGACGGAGGTGAAAGACATGCTCCAGAAGCAAATTCCATTGGGACGGTTGGGCACACCAGCAGATATTGCGGCGGCAGTACGTTTTCTTGTGTCGGACGAGGCAGCCTACATCACCGGGCACGTGTTGCACGTGAACGGTGGGATGTTGATGTCCTGACGACTGTGTGAACAGAATATTGTACGATGCTGCGGCGGCAAGTTCGCAGCGATAAGGAGGGGTTAGGATGGGAAAGGAGGCAGGAAAATCAATGGGTACTGTGGATGAAAGGGTAAAAAAAATTATCGGTGAACAGCTCGGAGTCGAAGAGGATGAGGTCACGCCCGAAGCCAGCTTCGTGGAGGATCTCGGCGCCGACTCGCTCGATACGGTTGAGCTGGTGATGGCCCTCGAAGAAGAATTCGGCATCGAGATCCCCGACGAAGACGCAGAGAAGATTCTGACGGTCGGGAAAGCGCTGGACTACATTAAGGAAAAGGCCTAGCGGTCGTAGGACGCGATGAGTCCTCGTTCGACCAGGCGGATTGTGGTGACCGGTCTGGGGCTGATCACGCCTCTGGGAACGGGTGTCGAAAAGACCTGGAAGGCCATCTGTGCCGGTGAATCCGGCATCGGTCGAATCACGAAATTCGATCCTGCGGCTTACGATGCCCAAATCGCCGGTGAAGTGAAAGACTTCGATCCAGCCGAGTTCATCGAAAAAAAAGAAATCAAAAAGATGGACACGTTCATCCATTATGCCGTGGGCGCTGCCCAGATGGCGGTGGATGATGCGGGGTTTACCGTGGCGCCGGAAGAGGCCACAAAAGTCGGTGTGTATGTCGGATCGGGCATCGGGGGGCTTGGGTCAATCGAGCACTACCACAAGATTCTGCAGGAAAAAGGCCCCGGGCGTGTTTCGCCATTTTTCATTCCGATGACCATCATCAACCTTGCTTCCGGGCAGGTGGCGATCAGACTGGGCGCCAAGGGGCCGAACTCCTGTGCGGTGACGGCTTGTGCGACGGGCAATCACTGTATCGGCGACGCGTACCGGCTGATTCAGGCGGGCGATGCCGATGTCATGATCGCGGGCGGGGCTGAAGCTGCCATTACGCCGTTGGGGGTTGCAGGGTTTGCGGCGTCGAAAGCCTTGTCGTTTCGCAACGATGACCCGACGAGAGCGAGCCGACCGTTCGACAAGGACCGCGACGGATTTGTGCTCGGCGAAGGCGCTGGAGTCGTGGTCTTGGAGGAACTGGAGCATGCGCGTCGGCGTGGCGTTCGGATCTATGCCGAATTGCTCGGCTACGGCATGAACAGCGATGCCTACCATATTACTGCTCCGTCTGAAGAGGGAGAAGGCGCAGTCCGGTGCATGGAACTGGCGCTCAAGGATGCCGGTATCAGCAAGGACCAGGTCGGGTACATCAACGCGCATGGTACCTCGACGATGGCGGATGCGATTGAGACCAAGGCCATCAAGCAGGTGTTCGGTGAGCAGGCCTACCGGATTCCGGTGAGTTCGACCAAGTCGATGACTGGCCACTTACTCGGGGCAGCCGGTGGGATTGAAGCGGTGTTTAGTGTTCTGGCGCTTCACCACGGGATTCTTCCTCCGACGATCAACCTGGATCATCCGGATCCTGCCTGCGATCTGGACTATATTCCGCACAGGGCCAGACCGGCTACGGTGATGGCGGCGCTGTCGAACTCTTTTGGATTCGGCGGGGTCAATGCCTGTCTGCTCTTTAGCCGGCTGCGGAACAACTAGGCGGGCACGCCAGAACTTCACTGGTCCGCACGTCTGTGACAACGGGAGCACGCCATGCAGGATGCTCAAAAAGGCCGTCCAGCAAGGCCGCAGCGAGCGAAGAGGCGAGGCGTACGCTTCGGTACTTTGAGCCTCTGAGCGCGGCGAGAACGAAGCTGGCGGGCTTTTTCAGCATCCTGTTAGAAAGCCCGGCGCCTAACAGGCCTATGCGAGGGATGTACTCGCCACTATGACTTCGGCTTCATCTGCCGACTCGCTCCAATCCTCGTTGGGCTATCGATTCAAGGCCCTTGCCTTGCTTGAGGAAGCCTTGACTCACTCCTCTCTCGTCAACGAACAGAAATCGGCTGCGCCTCAACATAACGAGCGGCTCGAATTTCTCGGCGACGCTGTGTTGTCACTTGTGATGAGTGAGTATCTGGCCTCCGCGTTGCCGCAGTCTTCAGAGGGGACCCTCTCGAAGCTGAAAGCGCAGGTGGTGAGTGAGGCATCGTTGGCGCAGGCAGCCCGCCGGCTTGGACTGGGGGAGCATCTCAAGCTCGGGCGCGGGGAGGACCGTTCGAAGGGGCGTGAAAAAGACTCGTTGTTGGCCGATGCGCTGGAGGCGGTGCTTGCGGCGGTTCATCTTGACGGAGGATTCGAGGCAAGCCGCACGGTGACGCGCCACATTTTTGCAGAGGAACTCACGCATATTGCCGCACAACAGGAGCAGCCGGGAGCAGGGGACTACAAGACACAGTTTCAGGAGTGGTGTCAAAAGCGGCATGACACATTACCACGCTACGCGACCGTTCGAGAAACAGGGCCCGACCACCAGAAGTTATTCGAGGTGGAACTGTCCATTCAGGGCGAGGTCGTGGGCATGGGGTCCGGGCGAAGCAAAAAGGAAGCAGAACAACAGGCGGCGAAGCAGGCCCTCCGACAGGTAGGGACCTGATCCGGTCGCCACGGTAGGATGACCTCGCAGCGAGATCAGTAATTATTCCAGGGAGGCTGATGATGCAGAGACGAATCATAGTGAAAATGGTGGCGGTGACACTCGTGCTCGGTGGAAGTCTGTTGCTGGGTATGGGCGGCCTTTTCGCAGCTGACAAGTCTCCTGCGGGGAAAGCAGGAGAGGCGAAAGGTCCCAAGGCCATTATCAAAACAAAGTTTGGCGACATGGACATCGTCTTCTTTCCTGAGAAGGCTCCCAAGCATGTTGAAAATTTCACCGCGTTGGCGAAATCCGGCTTCTATAACGGCACGATCTTTCATCGGGTGATTCCAGGGTTCATGATCCAGGGCGGCGATCCCAACACCAAAGATCTGAATAAGCCGGAGACCTACGGCCAGGGGGGGCCGAGCCAGCGGCTCAAGGCTGAGTTCAACGACATTCCTCACAGACGAGGGATTCTCTCCATGGCACGCACGAGCGATCCCAACAGTGCCGGTTCGCAGTTCTTCATTGTCGTCAAGGATTCAAACTTTCTCGATGGGCAATATACGGTCTTTGGCGAGGTGGTGAAGGGGATGGAGGTGGCGGACAAGATTGTCAGCTTGCCGAAGAACAGCCGCGACCTTCCGACGGAACGGGCGGAGATGACGGTCGTGGTGGTCGAGTAAACGATGCAAGGTTGGTGGGCCATGACGCGCGACTCAGTCGCCATGAGAAGCCTCCTGCTCTGCGGAGTGCTGTTGGGGATCGGTCTCCTCACTGATTGTGGAGGGAACGCCGACGTAAAACCGGTTGCTCCTCCGTCAGCTCCTGGTCCGAAAGCCATTATCAAGACGAAGTTCGGAGACATACATATCAAGTTGTACCCGAATGTGGCCCCGAATCATGTTGAAAACTTTATCAAGCTGGCCAAGTCCGGCTTTTACGATGGGACGATCTTCCACCGAGTTATCCCAGGTTTTATGATCCAGGGTGGTGATCCCAATACCAAGAACTCGCTGCGCAAGGACATCTATGGGCAGGGTGGGCCCAAGGATGAGAATGGCAATCCCATCTGGCTCAAGGCGGAGTTCAGCGATATTCCTCACAAGCGCGGCATTGTGTCGATGGCGCGAGCGAACGCGCCTGACACCGCGGGGTCGCAGTTTTTCGTTGTCGTCGAGCAGTCCCCCTTCCTCGATGGAAAATATACGGTGTTTGGCGAGGTGACCAAAGGCCTTGGCGTCGCCGATAGGATCGTGAGCGTACCAAAAAACGATCACGACTTGCCAAACGAGCGGATTGAGATGACGGTGACGATTATCGAATAGCAGCGCGGTCTCACGGACTCCAGTGCTTCCAGAGCGCACACAATAAGAAGATGCTCGCTCGATGTGCGCAATTGAAGTCCGGAAACCGCGCTGCTTGAGGCGTGTGGACGGGACAACGCTATTTGATTTTTTCGATGAATGTGCGGAGGCGGGCTCGCTCGGACGGGAAGAACAGAATGAAGCTCAGGCCAAAGGCATGGCCTGAGACCCAACGTACCGAGGCTCGTTCGACTTTCACTGGTGGTGACTGGTCGGGAAGCTGAAGTATGACCTGAACGTCGAGTCCTTCCGCCATATTGATGTCAGATTCGGCTCGACAGCCAGACGTCGAGATGTTTGTGATCGTGGCGTCTCCTTCGATCTCTCCGGAAGAAAATCCCAGGGTACAGCGTAACTCCACCCGGCGTGCTGTTCTGATCTTTCGTTCTTTATCTGCGCTCATGGTGTGTGGTCTACCGTCCTCGGGGGTGGCTACCCGTCAGTGGCGGTGCTGGCACCCTGGGTCATGGGTGTGCGGCTCAGGCGCCGGGGGCGGCATGAACTGCTGCCCGGGCAAGATGATGTGGCCCGGTTCACGTTGCTCGGTCAGGTGTTCCGCAATTTCCGGATGGTAGGCTCGCACATAGCCGATGAGCCCACTGAGGAACCGTTGTGATTGCAAGTCCGTACCGGAAAATCGTGAGACGAAGGCGATCGCACGGTCCAGTATCTCCGGTGCGGAGGACATATCGGCGATCTGCTGAGGATTCTGCTTCTTGAACGTGTCGTACTCTTTCTTCAGATGTTCCGCGAAGACTGGCATCGGTGCGGCAGGCACATGGAGGGGGCTGAGCGTTCGTCGAAAGGCTTGCAGTGCTGCCACGATCTCCGCATCTTGCCCGTCGCGGCGTCCCTGGAAGTAACTAAAGATCACCACTTCGACGAGATTGAACAGGGCCACAGCCTTCTCGCTGCCTAGTTCCGCCAGTTCGCGATAGAAGTCTCGACGCACCGGCATGAATTGTACCGCAAGCCGTTTCTGCTGATAGTCGCTCCCGGATTCGAGATAGACGCAGTCAGCGGGGCATGAGACTCGCACGATTCGGTGTTCACCGCAACACTGGCTGCAGATCAGCCCCGTCAAGGCGGGGCAAGGCCGCTTGCCTTTCCGTTGTGTGCAATAGGCACAGTGGCTCATTTTCCCCCGGGTCCTTCCGGTGCCGGTTTCGGTGGCGGAGGGATGAAGCCATAGTCCGCCAACGTCCGTTTTTCTTTCTTGGGCTTCCCATCACTGGGGGTTTCCAACCCGTTCATCTCGGCCGCATGGGCCAATTCATACGGAATAAGGATGAGGTTGTTTGCACGGTCGATACTCAGATCTCCCGGCGAGGGTAAGAATTCGGCGATGACTTGAAACCGCTTGTCCCAGCTCATGCGCCAGACTTTTCCCGTCGTGAAATCCGACACGTACATATTGCCCCAACGGTCGAAATCCACCCCGCGGAGATTCTGAAAGCGGTTGGACAAGAATCCGTTGGAGAAGAGCTCCGTCACCACCCCTTCCGGCGAGACCTCGGAAATCTTGCCCTTATCCCAGCTCACCGCAATGATCTGGCCGGACTTGGGGTGGACGACAAGGCCTGAGGGGCCGGCCAGGGCGCGGTCTGTGACCAGCACGGAAAACGTCTGTGTGGCCGGATCGACACGGTAAATCGTGTTGGCTTTCTGATCGGAGCAATACAAGTGGCCCTTCCCATCGAAGGTTACGTCACTCAAGGAGGTCTGTGGCAGCTCAGACTGTGAGCTAGCGGGCGATCGGATGGTGAGTGTCAGGACTGGCTTGCCGGTGGTCGTGTCAAAACCCCGTAAGGTATCGAGATCGGCCACGTAGAGCACATGCTCCACCACGGCCATGCCTTTGGGGGCATTGAGGGTGACCTCGCCCTTCCCGCCTTGAATGAATTTCAGATTGAGGAGTTTGCCGTGAGGATCGAGCTTGGTGATGAACCCGTTGTTATCGGCGGTCTCTGGCTCGCCGTTGACGCTCGAGATGAAATAGCCCTTCTCGATGGGATCATGCACAAAGCTATAGGGAGATCGCAGTTCTGTTACAGTGATCTGGGCGCCGAGCGGGCTGACGATCACAACGGGTATGATCCAGATAAGCCAGGCCGCTGGATGGCTGATGACGCGTGTCAGAAGAGACATCACGGGGGAGATTCTGTTCACAAGATAGTTGGCTCTCGATCGTGGTTGACGAATCCATCGTAGCTGTCAGGCAAAGAGCCTGTCAAGAAACGGACGTAAGGCGTAAAGCGTTAGGCGTTAGGGGTGAGGCTTGAGGGGTATGGAGAGAGAACGGATTGTTTCCTCTTTTGTCTCCCGTCTGACGTGTCACGTTTCACGCCTCACGCCTGACGCCTCACGGCTTGGCTGGTCGTTGACTTGCGTAAAAATGCCCTGCTATGGTGCCGTGATTTTTGAATCAGGTGAAGGTTAAGGCCAAGACTGAGCAGGAATTATAAGTATGGTTTTCCTTGACCTTAGCCTCAACCTACAGTCTCGTGTGAGGAGGAATCCGTGGCGGCACGATTGATCGACGGCAAAGCATTGGCATTGCAAGTACGTGAACGGTTAGCAACTGAATCAGTAGCGATCTTGGCTAAGACCGGGATAAAGCCCGGTCTGGCGACGATCCTGGTGGGCGACGATCCCGCCTCGCATCTCTATGTGAAGAGCAAGCAGAAAGCCTGTGATGCAGCGGGCATCTATATCGATGATCACAAATTGCCGGCAAGCACGACGCAAGCAGAGTTGTTATCCTTGATCGAGAAGAAAAACGCCGATCCCAAAATCCACGGGATATTGGTTCAGTTGCCGCTCCCGAAGCATATCGACAGCAAGGTCGTTCTCGAAGCGGTGTCGCCCGACAAGGACGCAGACGGATTTCATCCGTACAATTTCGGTCGACTCGTTGAGGGGCATCCGGTGTTTGAAGCCTGCACGCCGAAGGGCGTCATTAAGATGATCGAATCCACCGGCGTCAGTATCGAAGGGAAGCGCGCCGTCGTATTGGGACGGAGCAACATCGTCGGCAAGCCGTTAGCGCTCATGTTGCTCCAGCGCAACGCCACGGTGACGATTTGCCACTCCAAGACCAAGGATTTGCCGGCGGTCTGTCGCGAAGCCGAGCTGTTGCTGGTCGCGATTGGGAAAGCCAAGTTTGTGACGGCCGACATGGTGCGCGAAGGGGCGGTCGTGATCGATGTGGGGACGAACCGACTCCCCGATGGGAAAGTCGTCGGCGATGTGGATTTTGAACCGGTCAGTCAGAAGGCAGGTTGGATCAGTCCTGTGCCTGGTGGTGTCGGGCCGATGACGATTGCGATGCTGCTGGACAACACGGTGGAGTCTGCTAAGAGAATGGCGGGGATGCTGTAGGAGAGATGGGGCACTCCCTTGCTCGCAGAACGCGCACGATAAAACTGTGCTCGTCCGATGCGCGCAGGGGGAGCGCCCCATTCCTCCTACAGCTATGAGTAGGAGTGGAGGAGTAAAATAAAAAGATGAGTCGGGAACCGAGGCGATTACGAGAGGTGCTTGATCAGGGACAGTTTGCTGTCACGATTGAGTACAATCCTCCCAAAGGCACCAACATCTCTGGCGTGTTAGAGAATGCCAAGCAGTTAGTGGGGCGCGTGCACGGGGTCAACGTGACGGACAACACGGCCGCCGTTGTGCGGGCCGGGTCTCTCCCTGTCTGCCGACTCCTCTACGAACTCGGCCATGATCCGGTGATGCAGATGACCTGCCGTGATCGGAATCGGATTGGGATACAGTCGGACCTCATGGGCGCCTCCATGCTCGGCATCCAGAATATTCTGTGCCTCACCGGGGACTATCCGACCGTCGGAGACCACAAAGAAGCGAAGCCGGTCTATGATCTGGACTCCGTCCAGGTCATGCAGCTCGTGCAAGGACTCAACAACGGGCGGGATCTTGTGGGGAACAAGTTAGATGGTCCGACGCAGTTTACCATTGGGGCTGCAGTGACTCCGGAAGCCGACCCGCTGGGACCCATGCTTGCTAAGTTTGAAGTAAAGGTGAAAGCGGGCGCCCAGTTTTTCCAGACGCAGGCGATTTACCATCCGGAGCAGTTTGCCTCCTTCATGAAGGCGGTTCGGCCCTTCAAGGTCAAAGTGCTGGCAGGCATTCTCGTCCTCCGG
>JBGPVY010000133.1:0-7741 GCA_041491905.1 Nitrospiraceae bacterium
ATCATGGCAGAACGCTACCATGGTCGATCGTATGGCGCAACTCCCGCAGTTTTGTTGAGAATGTCCAGAGGCATAGCTTATAATGCGCCGGTTTTTCCATGTGTTTGGGGCGAGGAACCGACACGATGATTGAAAGCGATGCGTTCGTCCAAGCGCTACAAGATATTGGGGTGGATTTCTTTACGGGGGTCCCGGATTCGATCCTGGGTGGCATCATTGCCGAGTTGATGGAGCGGCGTCTCTACACCCCGGCTGTTCGGGAAGATGAAGCGGTCGCCATGGCTGCCGGGGCCTATATGTCCGGCAAGATCCCAGCCGTGCTCATGCAGAATTCTGGACTGGGTACGTCCCTCAACGCACTCATTTCGTTGAACATGATTTACTGCCAGCCCTGCCTTCTGATTGTGTCCTGGCGCGGCTATCAAGGCAAAGATGCGCCGGAGCATCTGGTGATGGGCGAGGTGATGCCGCAGTTTCTCGACACGATGAAGATCCCCCATCGCACCCTGTCGGAAAAGACGGTGATTGACGATCTGAAATGGCTGGCGGAGACGTTCATGAAGCAGCGCATCCCCGTCGCCCTCTTGATTACGAAAGGTGTCGTGAAAGGGTTGCATCCATGAGGCCGGAGCAGGGAACGATGCAGAGTCGGGCGATGGCCATGGCGGCTTTGTTGGAACTACTCACCGATCAGCCGGTGATTATTTGCAACGGGTTTCCCTCGCGTGAGGCCTACAAAATTGCCGATCGTCCGACCCATTTCTATATGATCGGGTCCATGGGCTCGGCGTCGGCGATTGGGCTGGGTGTGGCGCTGTCCAAGCCGAAGAAGCAAGTCGTGATATTCGACGGTGATGGGAATGTCCTGATGGGGATGGGCACCTTGGCCACGGTCGGCGCGCTCAGGCCGAAGAATTTCATTCATGTGGTGTTCGACAACGAGGTCTACGGGAGTACCGGCAATCAGCCGACGATTTCCAATGTGGTCCCACTTGAGAAGGTGGCAAAGGCGGCCGGGTATGTGAACGTCGAACGGGTGCGGGAACGCGAAGACCTCGTCTACGAGTTCAAAGACATGCTGAAGAAAGACGGGCCGAGCATGTTGCTGGTGAAAGTCAATGAGATGGTGGAAGATGTCGGGCGCGTGATGCTTAATCCGCCGGACATTACGAAGCGGTTCATGAACGCGATAGAATGAACGTGCGCTGAATGCTGAACGCGGAACGATGAACGCAAGGGGGTTGCCTGCTCGCTCCCTGGTTCATCAATCATCGCTCATCGTTTATCGCTGATAGGGAGCTATGATTCTTCTGAATCCAGGACCGGTGAATGTGTCGGAGCGGGTGCGGCAGGCACTGTTGCGTCCGGATGTTTGCCATCGAGAGTCGGAATTTACCGAACTCTTGCACGGGATTCAGGCGAAGCTGCTGAAGCTCTTTGTGCCGGGGGCGGAAGCGGATTATGCCGCTGTGGTGTTGACTGGATCGGGAACTGCGGCGGTGGAGTCCGCCGTCATGTCGTCGCTTCCGCACGGCAAACGGATGCTGGTGCTCAACAACGGCGTATACGGCGAGCGCATTTCCCAGATGGTTGGCCTCTACCGCCTGGGCGTGTCCGAACTCAAATACGATTGGACGACAAGGCCGGATCCTGAACGGTTGCGGCTCGCGCTGCGACAACATCCGGAAGCGCATGCTGTCGGCATGGTCCACCATGAGACGACCACCGGGCTCATCAATCCGGTCAAGGAGATCGCGGATGTCGTCGACAGCCAAAACCGGGTGTTCATTCTAGACGCGGTCAGTGCCTTGGCGGGAGAGCCGCTGGACATCGCAGGGTCTCACATCTATATGGTGGCGGGCACAGCCGGAAAATGTATTCAGGGATTCCCAGGCCTGTCCTTCGTGCTCGTCCGCAAGGGATTTCTAGAGCGGATGCGTGCCTACCCCAGACGGTCGATCTATCTCCACATCACTCAATATGTGGATGACCAGGGCCGCGGGACGATTCCGTTCACGCCGGCCGTGCAGGTCTATTACGCGTTCGACGAAGCGTTGAACGAACTCATGGAGGAAGGGGTCGCCAAGCGGATTCAGCGGTATAAGAAAGTTGCGACCTTAATCCGAGACCGCATGGCGAAACTCGGCGTGAAGCCAGTCCTGACTCCCGACAGACAGTCCAACACGATCACCGCCTATCATCTTCCCGAGGGTGTGACCTATCAGTCGTTGCACGATCAACTAAAGAAAGAGGGCTACGTAATCTACGCGGGCCAAGGCCAACTCGAGAGCAAGATTTTCCGCGTGGCGAACATGGGCGCCCTCACGGAGGCACAATTGGTCGGATTTCTCGACGCATTTGAACGGATCTGCGGCACAGCATGAAAGCCATCATCCTCGCGGCCGGGGTCGGGAAGCGCCTGTGGCAGGTCACGCAACATTGCCCGAAGTGCCTCATCGAGATCGGCGGGCAGACCCTCTTGCATCGCTACCTCACGTCGCTTCGGAGCGTAGGTATTCACTGCGCCGACATGGTTGTGGGCTACAAGCAGGAGATGCTTCGCGCGGCTGTGGCAGCGAACTCTTGTGGCGTGCGCGTGAATTTCCTCGTGAACGAGCAGTTCCATCGCGGCAGCATTTCCTCGCTCTGGATCGCGCGTACGGCATTGGATGACGACGCGATTGTTATGGATGCAGACGTGCTCTTCCATCAGGAGATCTTACGCCGCTTGGTGCAATCCTCCTACGAGAACTCGCTGCTCATGGACGAAACCGTTAAGCAGACCGGGGAGGAGTGCATGGTTGTGGTCGAAGGCGGGCGTGTGATTGCGCTGACCAAGAAGATGCCATTACACTATGATTATGCTGGAGAAGGCGTGGGGTTCCTCAAGGTCCGGCATTCCGATGCGCCGCATGTAGTCGCGTCGCTCAGGACCCATGTGGACCGCGAGGCCTGGCAGATGGAGTACGAGGATGCGCTGGTGGGGTTTTTTCGCGACGTCAAAGTCGGGCATGAGAAGATCGGTGGACTTCCCTGGACCGAAATCGATTTTATAGAAGATGTGACGAAAGCGGAACGGGATGTGTTGCCGAAACTGTAGCGGCGTTGTTCTTGAAGTGTTCCTCGTGAAGCGCTGACCGGTCTTGCGAGATACGAACGACGAGATACGAGAGACGAAATAGAATTATGAGCGAGAGCCTCATACAAAAGCGTGCCGACTTACAGGGATTGAGCACGGCGATTCTCTTGCCGTCGGTGAGTCTGTTCGGCGAGCCGGCCGGATTGTATGCCGATGAGGTGGGTCCTCTTACCAGCGTGGTGGGCATCGGCCTTTTTCAGCGGACGGTGTTGACACTGCAGCGCGCCGGCATTCGACAGCTCATGGTGTTGGTCGGGCCGGAGGAGGATCAGCTCAAGCAGGCGTTGGGCAAGGGGCCACGCCTGACGATCCCCGTGCGCTGGATGCCGATTCGTGAGTTTCCGCTGGATGATCCCCGCACCTGGGAATCGCTCGCTGCTGAAGTTCGCGGCTTCTGTCTCCTGTCAGGCGTGCAGGGGGTGTTTGCGGGACCCTTGATCGAGTGCCTACGCCATGAGGTGCAGGAGGGACAGGCGATCGTCGTGGCACGGGCCGATAGCGAGCGAGATCGACAGCCACGCCGGTCGAATTTGCGCGTGAAGGTGCAGGCTGGACGGCTCCGCTCGATTACATCGAGACAGGACGACGCGGCGCTGGTGGCGACAGACCTGGTGGTGCTTCCGGCCAGTTTTATGAGCTTTGCCGGTCAAGTCGACGTGGAAACCGGCACGGTACCGATTCGTCGATGGCTCGAACGGGCCGCGGTG
This sequence comes from Nitrospiraceae bacterium, assembly GCA_041491905.1. Classification (GTDB taxonomy): domain Bacteria; phylum Nitrospirota; class Nitrospiria; order Nitrospirales; family Nitrospiraceae; genus Palsa-1315. The sequence continues at coordinate 3,847 of JBGPVY010000133.1, forward strand.
GACGGACATGTGCGGGTGCTGTCTACAGAGACGAACCGGTCCCACTGGTATCAGGACGTGCGCGATGCCGCCGATGTGCGGGCCGCTGAGAAGAAGCTCTTCAATTCCCTCAAGGGCGAGTTCGAGGGCATCGTCGACCGGTTCTTCAATCGGAAGGTCTCCCGCTGGTTCACGCGTATCTTTCTCGCCGCAGGACTCTCGCCGAATGCCATTACGATTCTGGCGACCTTGATTGGGTTGGTCGCGGCCGCCGGCTTTGGCGTCGGGACCTACAGCGCCGGCATCATTGCCGCGCTGTTGTTCCAACTGGCGGCGATCATCGATTGCTGCGATGGGGAAGTGGCCAGGCTTACATTCACCGAATCGCCGTTCGGTGCCTGGCTCGATATCGCGATGGACAACGTGGTGCACATGGCGATCTTTGCTGGCATTGCCGTGGGCTCCTACCTGGGCGTGGCTGGGAGCGACGGTGCGTGGGCTCCTCTCGCCCTGGGTTCGGCAGCGGTCCTTGGAAATGGGCTTTCGTTCTGGCTCGTCACCCGGGCACAAAAGATCAAGTCCGCGAGTAGATGGAAGACACCGGTGCAGGCTGCCTGGTCGGACTTCATGCTCAAGAACGTCGCGAGCCGCGATTTTTCCGTCATCGTGCTGATTTTTGCTGTGATCGGCAAGCTCGACTGGTTCCTCTGGATTGCCGTGATCGGATCCGTGGTGTTCTCGCTCCTGATGCTCTGGGTAATCAGACCCTCCGCCACTACCCGTGCTTAAGCTCTTCCTACTCTTTGCCGGCCTCCTGGCCCTCGTTTTCATCGTATGGCATATCGGTCCTGGACGCATCTACGACGTGGCCGCGCAACTCGGGCCGGTCGCACTCCTTGTCATGCTGATTCCCTCTGTCATCATGTACGCCGTCGAAGCGTACGGTTGGAAAGTTACGCTTGGCCCGACGGCGAAGGCTATTCCGTTCTGGCGTGTGCTCGCGATCAAGACCGCCGGTGAAGTGGTGAACATGACCACGCCGGCCGGCTACCTCGGCGGCGAGCCACTCAAGGCCTATCTGCTCACGAAATATCATGTGCCGTCGGTGGAAGCGTTCGCCTCGGTCGTCATAGCGAAAACGACGAAGACGATTGCAGAAGTGCTTTTCATCCTCTTGGGCGTCGTGCTCACGTTCTGGACGCTCAGCGACGACGGCCCATCCGGGCAGAAGGTCCTGGCCGCTTGGCTGAGTGTCGGCCTCCTGCTGTTTGGGACTGCCGCATTCGTGTTCGTGCAGCGGCTAGGACTCTTTACAGGGGTATTGGACTTTTTGCGGAAGATCGGACTGAAGATTCGCTATCTCGAAGCGCGCGAGGAAAAGTTACGGTCGCTGGATCGAATGATCTTGGAATTCTATCGCCATAACCGTCCGACCGTGTATGTCTCCACCGGGCTGTTCTTTCTCAGTTGGATGGCAGAAGCGGTGGAAGTGTACGTCTTCGTCTGGTTTCTTGGGGGGCCTGCTATGGCTCTCCCCGCCATCTCTATCGCCGCCCTCTCCGTCTTTATCAAAGGCACCACCTTCTTCATTCCCGGCAGCCTTGGCGCCCAAGACCTCGGGAACTTGTTCTTACTGCAAGATTTCGGGTACTCTGAGGTCGCCGGTATCACCTTTGCCCTGCTGAGGAGATTCCGGGAGATGGTATGGATCGGGACCGGGCTACTGTGTCTAGCGGTGCAGCGTGGGCGTGCGGCGGGAATTCAGGAAAGTCGCACTCTTGACTCAGGAAATGGCTCCTGACACCATTTTCTTCCTCTTCTTCATCCCCGGCAGTCTCGGTGCCAAAGACGGCGGGAATGTGCTATGGTATTTTTAAGAGTCTTTGGATATCCTGATGTTGTCGGCATTGCCATTGCGTGACTCCGTCAGTTCCAGGAGCTGACGTGGAGTGGAGGGGGCTCGCTCTGCCTGGCTCTCATCGAGAGGCGGTCGGTGGCAATTCAGGAAGGTCGCTGTCGCGATCCAGGCAATGGTTCCTGAGATCTTTTTCTTTCCCGAAAGGTCCTGTCCCCTATGACCTATTTACTTTTTTTCGCTCACCGTGGATCCCTAGCGTAACATGCTAAGACTTTTCCTACTTTTCGGTGGCCTTCTTACCCTTGGCCTCATCGTTTGGCATATCGGCCCAGGGAACATTTACGATGCGGCGGCGCAACTCGGACCGGTCGCACTCCTCGTTATGCTGATTCCCTCCGCCATCATGTACGCCATCGAAGCGTACGGATGGAAACTCACGCTTGGCACATCGGCAAAGGAGATTCCGTTCTGGCGTGTGCTCGCGATCCGGACCGCCGGTGAAGCGGTGAACATGACCACGCCTGCCGGCTACGTCGGCGGCGAGCCGCTCAAGGCCGATCTGCTCAGGAAGCATCATGTGCCGATGGAGGAAGCGTTCACCTCGGTCATCATTGCGAAAACAACCATGACGATTGCCGAGGTGTTATTCATTCTACTCGGCATCGCACTGTGGGTGTGGCTGTTAGGCGGGAGCGAGTCATCCAGTCAGACCCTGCCTACTGCACTCTTGAGCGTGGGCTTGTTGGCCCTTGTGACTGCTGGCTTGGTGTTTGTGCAGCGGCAAGGACTCTTTACCTGGCTCTTGGATTTTTTGAGAAGGATCGGGCTGAAGATTGCCTATCTCGAAGCGCGTGAGGAACGATTACGGTCACTGGATCGAGCGGTCTGGGGATTCTACCGCAACAAACGTCCGGCCTTTTGTGCCTCCACAGGGCTGTTCTTCCTTGGTTGGATAGCGGAAGCGTTGGAAGTGTACGTCATCATCTGGTATCTCGGAGGGCCTGCCATGGCCCTCTCTGCTATCTCTATCGGCGCCCTCTCCGTCTTTATCAAAAGCAGCACCTTCTTCATCCCCGGCAGCCTTGGTGCCCAAGACGGCGGGAATTTGTTGTTGCTCAATGCCTTCGGCTACTCCGACGTGACCGGCATCACCTTCGCGCTACTCCGGCGGTTCCGCGAGTTGGTCTGGATCGGAATCGGGCTGCTGTGCTTGGCTCTTTTCGGAGGGCGGCAGCGGGAATTCAGGGAAGTCGCACAGACGACTCAGGCAATGGTTCCTGACACCTTTTCCCTTCCCCCTCTTGATTCCGCTGAAGTTGCCTGCACTCCTGTCTTGCGTAAGGCCCATTTCTGGCAGCGCAACGCACGGGTCTCTCTCAATGAACGCCAGAGGAATATGCTCAATAGAGTTCTCGATGGCTTCAAGGACAACCTTACGGCTGGCAAGTGGGCTGTCATCGCGAAGTGCTCTATCCCCACTGCGCAGCGGGATATTAAAGAACTGATTGACCAAGGTTTGCTCGTTCGCAATGAAGGCGAGAGTGAGAATACGAGCTATAGTATCGCCGCACAATAAACGGAAGGGATAGGATGTAATCAATAGCCAAATGGCTATAACCTTGGATGCTTTTCCTGAATTTGATCCAGAGTGCTGGAGATTCTTTCCAATATTCTCCCAACATGATCTTGGCTTCTGACACCTTCCCCCCTCCAGGAATTGGTTCCTGACACCTTTTCATCCCTCGCAAGCACGCTAAATCATAGCTGTCACCGGCATCACCTTCGCGTTGCTCCGGCGGTTCCGGGAGCTGGTCTGGATCGGAATGGAATTGCTCTGCCTGGCGATGATCGGGGGAAACGGGATTGGCAGGAACAAGTCTAAGACGTCGCGCGGCGCTGTTGAATCGTGTGTACGCGTTGGACCATCTGGTCCCATACGAAACCGTGCAGCCGGAGATTCGCGGTGGGTTCCACTTGGACGAATTCGATCCCGGCCAGGTTGCCATGTACCCACCGCACTTGGGCTTCATCGATCGGCAGTGATTCGTGTTGATCGGG
>JBGPVY010000113.1:0-8677 GCA_041491905.1 Nitrospiraceae bacterium
AGGATGCTGAAAAAGTCCGCCAGCGCAGAGAAGGTTGAGGCTCAGGCTAAGGTTGAGGCTAAGATGAGAATGTCGGATCTTCACTCAACCTAAACCTCAACCTCAGCCTGCTAGTTACGGCAACCGCACGATCGACCGCAGTATCATCCGTTCACGACGATGCATCCGGCGCGCTTCTTTCTCACTCCGCTCATGATCGTAGCCGCAGAGATGCAGAATGCCATGGACCAGCAACCAGGCGAGTTCCTCGTCCAAGGACCGTCCGGCCTCTTTCGCCTGTCGCCACGCCGTGGGCACCGAGATCACCACATCGCCCAGCATATCCGGCGTGAGGCGTGAGGCATGAGGCGTGAAGGCTTCCCGCATGGCAAAACCCAGCACGTCGGTCGTGCGATCCTTGCCCCGATACCGACGATTGAGACCCCGCATTCGCTGATCGCCCACGAACATGATGCCCAGCTCCGCCGACGTTTCCCCGACATCGGAAAGAATCGCCTGTGCCAGTCGTTCCAGGCGCGTCTGGTCAAACGTCACACATCGAACGTGACTCTGCATATGGACCGGCATCAGCAGGTTGCGGAAAAACTATGGTGGCATGCAGGAAACCCAATGGCACGCAGCGAGTGAACTAAGCTGAGGTCGAGCAAGGTTGAGCGAATACCTGACATTCTTCATCTCAGCCTAGGCCTCAGCCTTAACCTTCCGTGGTGCTGACGGACTGTTTCAGCATCCTGTTAATGCGACTGGCCCCACGGGGCCGTGAACGGTGCGGACGGGGGGGCCGGCTTCGGCGGCTTTTCCTGCGGCCCCGGCGACGGTCGCCGTCCCGCCGCGCCCGCTCCGGGGCCGGAAGCCTGCGGGGGGATCTGATGCTGCTCATAGGCTTTGATAATGTCCTGCACCAACTTGTGACGGACCACGTCGCGCTCGTCGAAGTAGACGAAGGCGATGCCCTCGACCTCGCGCAGAATCTCCCGCACCTCGATCAGGCCGGAGACCCGTTCGGGCGGCAGATCCACCTGTGTGATATCCCCCGTGACGACCACCTTGGAATGGAACCCAAGTCGCGTGAGAAACATTTTCATCTGCTCCGCCGTGGCATTCTGCGCTTCGTCGAGAATGACGAACGAATCGTTCAACGTGCGGCCGCGCATAAACCCGAGGGGCGCAATTTCGATGTCGCCCCGTTCAATCGCGCGCGTCGCCCGTTCCATGTCCATCATGTCGAACAGCGCATCGTATAGCGGGCGGAGATAGGGATTCACTTTGGCGTACAGATCACCCGGCAGGAACCCGAGCTTCTCGCCCGCCTCCACTGCCGGCCGCGCGAGAATGATGCGGCTCACTTCTTTCTTCAGCAACGCGCTCACCGCCATCGCCATCGCTAGATAGGTCTTCCCCGTTCCGGCCGGGCCGATGCCAATCACGATGTCGTGCGTCTCGATGGCGTCGATATAGGCTTTTTGCGTCGGCGTTTTCGGCACGACGAATCGTTTCTTGGTGACGATGGTCGCCGCAGTGGCGAGGAGGTCTTTGATCGGAATCTCGGGACTCTGCCGGAGCGCGCTCAAGGCATGGGTAATGTCGTCGGGCTGGAGGACCATCCCGTCGTTGGCCAGGGTGGCGAGTTCCGTGAGGACACGTTCCGCGTGGCGAGTGGCGTCTGGCGTACCGTCGAGTGTGAGTTCTTCGCCGCGCGCTGAGAGGCGCACACCGAGGTCTTCTTCAATCAGCTTGAGGTGCCGGTCGTGGTGACCGAATAGAACGGCGGTATTGGTGCCTTCTCTGAGCTTCAGTTTACGCACAAGCGCTAAGGCGTTCTCCCTCCCTGCAGCGATAGTGGGTGATTCTAACAAACCGAGGCAAGGTGTGACAAGCAGAAGAAATGATTGAGCTGCGCGGACATCCTCACGCACCTCCGGGTTTAGCAGGCTTGCCAGAAGCAGGGAGGGAGAAGTGGAATTCCTGAAAGGCTTTTCCCCCTTGCCCATCTTCAGCGACGATGCGAACTCGATGGCTGCCAATTTGGTCCGGGGGAATCTGCCAGACGAGATGCCCTGTTTCTTTGTCAATCACCATTCCTGGTGGCGCCGCTTCCAGTAGAAAGCTGAGTGGGTCACCATCCGCATCGACAGCTTTCACCGTATACTCGTATCGTTCGCGGCCGATGAGCAACGCGGGGGCAGAGACGATCTTTGGAGGACTATTGCCGACATAGACCGATTCAGAACGAACCGCCTTCCCGACAGACGATTGGTCCCGCGGGGTCACTTCCACCTCAAGCGTATCTTTGGCCTGAAATCCCGTGGTATCCAACGTTTCCTCCGGCCCCTGCTTCACTATTTTGTTGTTGCGCCACCAACGAAAGTCGAACTGCATCTCGTCCTGATCTGCATCGACTGGATCCATCTTCGCAAAGACCGGAGCATGCGGGTCAGCCGGCCGCTCGATGGAGAGATGGCCAACAACGGGGGGGGTATTGCCGACCAACACGGGGCCAGCCTGGTAACGAGTTCCTTGGACCTTGCCGTTTGTGGGCACAAGGCCGACCGTCACACGGTCACCACGCTTTAACATACTCGGTGTCAGTGTGGGTCCCGTCTGATCTCGGATGAGGTCACCGTTGACCATCCACTGGTACTGAAATCCAGCCGTACTGGATTGGCTATCATCGGTCTCGATCATGACCTTGACCGTCTCGTTCAGCGTAATAGGGTCCGGGGTAATTGCCGCTAAACGGATGGTCGCGAGGCGCTGTGGAGGGGCATCACTTGGAGAAGAGGACCCATTGCCTGGGGTAGAACTCGAATTACACCCGATGAACAGGAGGGGAAAAATAACAAATAGCGATGAAAAGGATCTTATGTACACCACTTGTTGATGCGACAATCTCGCTCGTTGCTCGAACGCTGTTTTGCCCCTGCTGGTTGAGTCGGGAGGAACCAAGAGGCTGGTTCCTCCCAACTCTATTGAACCTTCACTCACCCTCGCTGACGCACCCAAGACACATATCGACTCCAGGGAGGATTCGGCGCATTTGCATCTATACACGTGCTGCTCCCTGTGCTCATCTGGCTGCAGGCCTTGATCGGCGGCCCGCCTGGGGCTGCTCCGGCACTGGAACCATTCGACGTCCCGGTCCCGTCGATATGGATAGCGACTTGCGAGGCTACTCCGTCGCCAAGATTCATCCTAGTGTTGGCGTTCGTATTCGCACCGGAGACGCTGGTCCCGATGATCGGAGTCGGGACCGCCGACCCGGTCTTGTAGTACAAGGCATAGAGATAGCTCGTCCCAGTGGAGGAGCAGAAATCATTCGTGGGAACGAGCGTCGGAAAGAAGACCGCGCCAGCAAGCACGACAGGGCTGGACACTGACCGCTCTGCCGACGTGCCGGCCGCAGTTACCAGCTTGACGTACCACCCATCCTTGCTCTGGACCAACCCCACCATCGAGTTGGCTCCCGTGGTGACGTCAGTGAGCGCAGGATTGTTAGGATCCGTCATTTGGTTCGTCCCACTCGCACAGACGACACAGACCACCGCATTCGTGGTGTTCACCAGATTGGTGGTTGGGCAGTTTGTGGTATTCGTCTGGGTACAGCCTGAGTTCATCACGCTATCTTTAATTCCGAACAGGTACTGCTGGGCAGTATCGGTCTTGTCGGAGTTACCCAAGTATCGGCCCGTTCCGAAGAAGACCCAGACCTTGTTCGCATCATCAATCGTCACCGACGGTGAGGTCGTCACCGGCCCCATTTCCACTATGGTTCCGCTCGAGGCAGTGTAGTCATTGAAGGTATCGATCATTTCCGTGGGTGCTCGACTACCCCCGTTGGCAACACCCCAGGTCGAGGTGCTGCAAGGGGCATTCGTACAACCGCTAGTGGTCAACCGGTACATCTTGCCCCTCCAGGGCAGAGATCCGTCGTGCAGCGTGCGCCCGAAGTAGGCGACGTCGCTCCGGTAGTCGAAATTCCTATCCAGCACCGCAATGTTAGCGAGAAACGATCGGGAGCCGACCGGCATATTGGTCACCTGCGAATTCCCGGCTCCAGGCCCGACCTTCAAGTCCACCGCATACAGCGTGGCTGATTGCGCTGGAGCGGCCGGCAAGTCTGCCGCATAGCCATTGGGCCCCGAACCGAACAAGACCATCCACTTCGCATTGGTGTTATCGATCTTTGAATCCGCCGTCGGGCTCACCCTCATCACCGACGGAACACCGATCGTCAGCCCCAACCCGACATCGCTGAAACTCCAGAGGAGTTTGGGATCGACCTCCGGATTGGTGATATCGAGCACAAAGTACGCGCTGTAGAATGTGCGATCCGTCCCGCCGATATTGACAATCATTGGAGGAGCGCCCGTGCCGGAAGCACAGTTTCCACAGCTCCCTCCCATGCGGAATCCCCCGATCAGAACAGTGCCCCAGCCGTTCGGATGGTCTGCATCCGGCGTGAAGATCCGCACATCCGCCACCGTGGGTTTGAGATCCACATAGTAGACATGGGTGTAATCGGCCCTCGTCAACCACTGCAACTGCGGCAGGAGTTGATGGGGGATGAACCCCCAGAGCTCGTCTCCGAGCGGACGGCCGCTGCTGTTGTCGGTGGGGTTCTTCGTGAACCATCCATGCTCGACCACTGCCGGCGTCGTCACATCGTCGCTCTTGTGGTAGTACCCGCCGTTGAAAGCGTGCAACATCCCGTCATTCGCGCCGACATAGACGACCTCACGGCGATCTTTCCATTTGGTATAGAATGCCGTGTAGCTGGAATCTCCGTAAATGAGATCGTAATTCGTGTGCGGCGCAGCCACAATGGTGGGAGTCGAGTGGATAGGGTCGCCCAATTTCCACACCTTGTAGGTACCGCTGCCGATCGGCTCTTCCAGCATGCGGGTGCGAAGCCCAACGATTTCGTCCCCGCGGACGAAGTTGATGATGTTGTTCGCCGTATAGGGGGCAGCGCCGGCTCTCAGGTACTGACTCAAGGTTCCAGAATTCGCGGTGCTGAATTGCATCTGCTCGCCCGCCTGCACGAGCCCATCGTTGTTGGAATCCACCCACGTGAGCAGGTTTCTCGCCGTGGAGGCGGTGTTAGCCAGCTGTTTGCCCCCTTCCCAGAAGGGAAGAATATCTTTCAGTCCCAGGCCTGAGATTGTCGGCGTCGCACTGTCGGCGCTCCCGTCGCCGTTGGCATCCCCGTACTTGTCGACCAGCACTGTCCCATAGGTGAGACTGGCGACATTGTTATCGTACCGGGTCTTCACGATGTAATCGTTTTGATAGACTAATTTTCCGTCCTGATCCGTATCTTCTCGGAAATTCCCCAGATGGTCGATAAACAGCCCCTGCGCATACCCGGTCCATCTCACATTGGCTCCACCCTGCCCAACGGTACTGGTGTAGAAGTAGGCTTGATAGACGCTTCCTTCACCGCTGGCAGAGGTGGCCAATACGGAAATGGCCGTTCCGGACGAACTCTTCCGCAAGATCGCCGTGATGGTCGCCATCAACCTATCTTGTAAGTCGTCCACGTTGGAGGACTCGAAGTAGTTATCGGGAATTCCGTCGGTGCCAGGCGCGCCGGTCGCATTGATGACCTTGTCCCACTCAGTCACCAGGTCCGGAAGGTTATTGTTGTTGCTGTCTTCAAACCCACCCAGTTGGGCCGCATGCATCAAGATTTCTCTGCCCGCGATGTTGCCGAAGGCGAAGAACGTGTAGACCGTCACGTTCTGGAGCCCCTGCAGACAATGGCCCGTCACGTTGAGGACCGCAATCGTCCCATCAGTCCCAGCGGCTGTACAGGGCCGAAGGTCATTCGTGTGAGCCCAATAGGCCACGTCATCCAGATAGTGGTTCCCGCTACTCGCGTAGTCCGTCTTGTGCTCGCCTGAGGTCCCAGTGGCGGCAGGACTTGTGCCGATCAGGTAGGGAGCGGTCGTGGCCAGGTTGGCATTACAGGTCGTATTGATGGGAGCTGTAGGACTGCTCACATCCGCTCCCGTACAATGAACCCCATGGTGGTTGTGCCCGTAATCCTGCATCCCTGCTGGAATATTGGTATCCTGTGTCGGCTCCCCGTCTGTCACAATGATGACGAACGTTTTACAGCAGCGGACCTGTGTGGACGTCGACGCCCAAGCGGGCGTGTGGTTGCTCCCAAAAAAGTACGGATCCCGTCCGCAGGCGTTGGTGATATAGCCGGCCCCAGCCGTGCAGGTTTCGGCCCCGGTCAGCGCGGTAATTTCAGGCACTCCTATCGAGCCGACCCCCGTCGCCCCAAAGTTGACACCGTTTGAAATACCCCCCGCAAAGGCAATGGGATAGACATAGGAACCGGCCAGGTACGTGGAATTGATCTGGGCAATATAGCGGGCAGTTTCATAGAGAGACTCGGACAGAGGAGTCCAGGTCGAGGGAAACGATTCCCCAACCGCATCCACCATGGCTGCCGTATTGGTGGTGAAGGTCTCCACGCCCGAATCAGCAAAATTGATCGATTGGCGAGAACCGAGGCCTACGAGCATCCTGGCTCCGTCGCCGGCCGGTTTGAATTCAAACAGCCCGAACCGCGCCTGCGAACCAATCTGCTGAATAACCCCCGTCGGCTCGGCACTGAGCCCAATCTTGAGTTGATACTTTCGTACGCTGTAGGAATCTCCGCAGTTGCTATTAAACCCGTTGTCGTTATCGATGCAGAAATAGGCGGCATCGGTGCCAATATAGATGGTTGCGGGGCTGGTCCCCCTGTCAGCTAAGGGAATTCTTCCTACATAGGTAAGAGCGCCGACTCCTGCATTGTAGCCAATTCTCACTAGCTGTGTGTTGACTCCTGTCGCCTGTGCCACAACCGTCTTCAGCGCGGGAGTCCCATTCGTCGGACAGGTCCCGTCCGCGGCACGCACGACAAAACAGTCGCCACCGGTCATCGATTTCTTGAGGGCATCGAACCGTCGGAAGGTCGCATAGTTCAAAAAGTTTCCGTCCCACTCGGTAACCAAACAGGGTGTGGCCAATAGAGCCTTCGCCGTGCCGGACACGAAGCGCGTGTCGGTCGTATTGTATGTGTAGCAGGTAAGAGAATCGAAGTAACCGGAATAACTGGTCGTATTCGTGAACGTGAGGTCAGTACCGACAGTAACGCAGTCTCCGTCGCCATCGCGGTCACAAGCCAGGTACGACATACTGCCCGAGTTATCGAGCAGCAGCATGATATTGGGCGCGACTTGGTCGCTGACGAAGGGCGGCACGGCATAGTACTGGTCCATCGTTTGGGCCAGCAGCGCACCGGGCCCCACGAGACAACCCACCAAGGCCAGCATGATGGTTCCACGAGTGGCGATATTCCGGCTCTTCATGGCACCCTCCGTTCTTTTTGCATGAAACATAATGTCCACCGTTTCCTTGTTACTTGGGGAGAGTCACGATCATTTTATCGATCATGTTGCTTTGTTCTTTCGTGACGTGAAACTTCACCTCAGCGGTCACCATGAGGCGACCGGGATCTAGCATCCTTCCATATTCGTCAAGCATGACGACATCCGGCGCTAAGCCATAGGTCCGCCCATTGATGTCGAGTGTTTTCTCATAGATGGCAGTAATCGCGCCGTTTTGATAGCTGATCGTCATCGAGGGAAGGGGCTGGTCGTCGGCAAGCGTGACACCGACGTTCATAACGGAGAGGACTGTCACCGCCAGCACCATTTTTATCCCGGCGCGCACGAACCATCGGCTGTGCCCACTCATCTGGCTGCCTCGCTTGAGGCCCTTCCTCTTTCCCTCTGTGTGAGCGTCGTCCATCATGGTGATCCTCCTCATCTAGCGGCCGCAGGCCTAGTAGGGCCTCGGCTGACAAAACGTGCCGGTATTGTTGCAGGCGTACAAGGCCCCGACTTGACTGGTGATCCCCGTAGCTTGGTTTTGCGCCACACAGGTGATTTGATAAAAGATATCGATTCGCATGGTCTCGCTGCCGGGCGCACAATCGCTGCCGAAGGCGCATTGCACATACAATCGATCAATGTCGCCAAACACCTGGTAGTTGCCTATTGTCATCGCCAGGTTTGGCGCAGAGCCCGCTCCAAATGGGAAGTCCGGGTTGCCTCCATCGTTGATCATCTCACCGTTCAACACGGCGAGATTCGCGAGCGGCACCGGCCCGGGCGGAACCGCGTTGGAGAGCAACGCTGCCGGCACGGCATGGGCTTGAAGACTCTGCTGGAGCACATTCGCGCCGGTGCTCACACAAGACTCCGCCGCGTCCGTCGAGGCTTCATTGGCAGTGACAGAACCAGCGATTTGCCGCTCAGATCCCGTGATCGCAAGGATCGAGATCCCCATCAGAGTCATGATGAAGATCACCATCATGACGGTAATGAGACTTACCCCCCGTTCGCCCCTTATCTGTGACCCATTGTGCCGCTCGCACATCGTCGTCTTCCTCCCCGGTTCAGGACCACGGTCTCGCATTTCTCGTCTCCACGCTCCTGGTCACCACCCTCCGCCGTACCGATGCATAGGGAGGAATCTGGGCTCCGGTATCACCGGCCAGGAAGACGCCGTTGGCATGGGGATGGTCATCGACCGTGAGAAAGGTGGTGGACAAGGTTCCCGCTCCTGCCTGTGAATTCCCTTCTCCGAGCCCATTATCCATCGATTGTTGCCGGGC
>JBGPVY010000310.1:0-3029 GCA_041491905.1 Nitrospiraceae bacterium
AGGTCCGATCCGCCAAGTCAGGATCGGTCATGATCGTCGCAGGGTTGCTGTTGATGAGAATCACACGGTAGCCTTCTTCTTTGAGCGCTTTGCAGGCCTGCGTGCCGGAATAGTCGAATTCGCAAGCCTGGCCGATCACGATCGGGCCAGACCCGATCAGTAAAATGGACTTGATATCGGTTTGCTTTGGCACGGAAACCTCGTTTCAGCGTCAACTGGTTTGTGGCATCGGCCCGATCGCCGGCCGGTATGGCGCGGGTGCCGGTGGAGCCGCCACTCCCCCTGGCCCATGATAGTACTTGAGCGCCTCGGGCAGCCAGGCTTCGATCTGATTGATACGTGTCACATCGGACGGATGGGTGGAAAGAAATTCAGGTACCGCCTGCTGCGACCGGAAACAGAGCTTCCCAATCATCTGCCTTGGACAGCCGCTCATGCGCTCCCAAAACGGCACGGCTTCACGCGGATCATACCCGGCCTGCGCCATCAATCGAAGTCCGATATAGTCGGCTTCTGATTCTTGCTTCCGATTGAAGGGCAACGACACATTGACCCCATACGCCCCCAACAAACCCTGGATCGCACCGGCATTGGCATGTCCGGATGCCGCCGCACCCAATGCGCCCAATTGCGCAATTTGGTCCAAGATACTCCGGCTCATCCGCTCCACCCCGTGACGCTGCAACGCATGCGCGACCTCATGACCCATCACCGTCGCCAATCCAGCATCGTCTTTCGTAAATTTGAGAATCCCGGTGAAGATGGCAACCTTCCCACCTGGCAGCGCGAAGGCATTGACCATCTTGTCGTCTTGAATGACCGCGAACTCCCACTGATACTCCGGCTTGTTGGCGGCTTCAGCGATGTTTCGTCCCACGCGAAGCACCAACTCATTCACTTCCGCGTTGTCACTGAGCGGAGCAGCCCGTAAGACCTCGCGGAATGCGCTCAATCCGAATTGCAGTTCCTTCTCTTCGGAGAAAAAGATTACCTGATCGCGGGCTGTTCCCGGCGCGCGATAACAACCGGTCAGGCTGCCGAACAGGCTCAGGACCGCCCCAACCCCAAGGACCGTACAGAGGCTCATCGCCCCCTGGGCGCCCAGAGCCACCATCGCCCGGCGTCCGATCGGCGTCGCTAAGAATTTGTCAATTTTGTGAGCTGGCGATTGAACCATTGCGGGATCACCTCAATGAACAAATCGATAAATCACTCAATGAGAAATTTTGGTCATGGCATCCAGAGGTACATGAACTGCGGCGTTCCACCCCGCACCATCGACAGCAAATCCAAATTGGCTAACCCGGTGATGCCCGAACTCGTCCCGAACAAGCGCGAATAGATATTATTTTGATATTCCCCCCGACGTCCATAGGTCACGACCCGCGCCTCCGTGAGACCCGCTTTCTTTTTGGCCATTTCGAGCGCGTCATCAAGATACCCGATCTCGTCGATTAAACCTGCCGCCTTGGCCTGATCTCCGGAATAGATCCGTCCATCTGCCAGTTTCTTGATTTGATCAGCCGACAGATTGGGACGCCCCTCCTGTACTACTGCCAGGAACCGGAGATAGAACGAGTCAATCACACCTTGAAAGATCCCCCGCTCCTCAGGCGTCATGACCCGGAAGGGTGAACCCATGTCCTTGCGGGGGCCGGACGTGATGGCGTTGGCCTCGACACCTACTTTTTCAAGCAATCCCCGGGCGTTGACGGTCAACATGATGACGCCAATACTGCCCGTCACCGTCGAGGGATGAACCAAAATGCTGTCCGCCGCCATGGCCAGGTAGTAGCCCCCTGACGCCGCCACATCCATCATCGAAACAATCACGGGGACCTTTTTCTTGGTTTTGAAGTCCCGCAACTCGTGATACAGGATGTCCGAGGCGGTCACGGTTCCGCCCGGACTGTTGATGCGAACGACTACGGCTTTGATCTTGTCGTCCTTCGAGGCCCTCGTCAGCTCTTCCTTGAACGTGGCCAACATGTTGGGCTGCGGAACGATGCCATCTTTATCTTGTGAGCTAATGACCCCCGACAGATCGAGCAACAGGATTTTCCCCGCACCCGTGCCGCTGAGCTGCACTTCCTGCACCGGCCCCGACGGCTCGATGAGATTGACCGTAATGCAACCGGCCTGCAGACTGAGCAGGAGGCTCAAAAAGGCCGTCCAGCAAGGCCGCAGCGAGTGAATGGCCGAGGAGGTACATACCGCACTTCGTGTGGGCCGTTCGCCCCTAGAATAGGTCTTGGCGAACGGAAAAACTCCTACAGCGACTCCGACCTCCGAGAATCTTCTTTTGTACGTTGAGGGTCTGAACAATGCGAGAACGACGCCCGGGGAAAGGCGCGTCTCGGCGCGCCTGGGCTGGGCGGGTGAGAAGAGCGACTTTTTCAGCCTCCTGCTATACATGCTGTTTCTCCATCAACTGAATGAACTCGGTAAATAAGTAGGCGGAGTCATGGGGCCCGGGAGATGCCTCGGGGTGATACTGCACCGAAAATACCGGATGATCCAGACAGACCAATCCTTCGATCGAGTGATCGTTCAGACTCAGATGTGTGACCGCGACTTGACCGAACGATGTGTCCACTACGGGCGGTCGATCCGGAATTGCGTCGATCGGGTGGGTTACTTGTACCGCGAAATTGTGGTTTTGCGACGTGATCTCGACTTGCCTCGTGCGGAGGTCCATGACCGGATGATTCGCCCCATGATGGCCGAACTTCAACTTATAGGTTTTGAGCCCCAGCGCGAGACCGAGAATCTGATGCCCTAAACAAATGCCAAAGATCGGATGGCGGCCGATCAATTGCCGCACCGCCTCGATCGCGTAGGGCACTCCCTCCGGATCCCCCGGACCGTTCGACAGGAAGATCCCATCGGGCTTGAGGGCTTCAACCTGCGTCGCGGTGGTCGAAGCCGGGACGACGGTCACGTTACACCCCACATCCACCAGCCGGCGAAGAATATTCAGTTTCACCCCGAAATCATAGGCGACGACATGCCACCGCCTGGTCGCACCG
>JBGPVY010000297.1:0-3273 GCA_041491905.1 Nitrospiraceae bacterium
CGATGCGTTCGAAGAGATTTGTGGCTAACACCTTTGCCTGTTGCGGTTCGTCAGATTGATGGGTGGTAATGTTCTCCACGCAGACGACCCAGGCCATATCGCCGGCCACCTGCACCGTCACGTCGGTGAGATCGAACGTCATAGAAAAGGTATTATTAAAAATCAAGACCCACGAGTCGCGCACACGCGGCCAGCCAGACCGCAACGTCCAGCCGGGATGGATGCAGGTCACGTATTCCTGGTGCGCCCAAATCTTATCCATCTCGTCGATATCGAGGTTGCCAAACGCGGCATAGAACGCGTGGTTCGCATTGTTTACTTCTTCGATGCGTTCTTCCAACATGCGCGGCTCCTTACCTAACCCGCATTATTCACGAAGGCTTCTACTGCACCCGCCGATACGCCGCTGCGACAAGCCTGACGGCGGGCGGGCTCGCCGCTCGGTCGGTCAACATACTGTTTCACGTATGCCTCCCTCCCTCGTGGGTTCGGCTCTGGAGCCTGCCTCGCCCACTCTTACAAGGGGGCCAGCCCCCTTGTAGAATCCCCACGAAGGGGGCACACCCCCTTCGGAACTCCCAGGCGGGGTGGTACCCCGCCTCACGGCTCCGCGCGCCCGTTTCGCATGGCGTCTCGACGGTTTCGCCACGAACCCTCGTGAATAGTGCGGGCTAAATTGAGCCATATCATACTGCAATCACGGAGAGGAGGGCGAGGGGTGAATGGCGGGAGGAAACAGCCAGGCCATCCTTTTTGCTCGCAGAACGCGCACGATAAGACTGTGCTCGCATGGGTTATGGGCGTGTCTTGGCGCGCCCGGGTGGGCGGGTGAGAATAATGCGCGCAGGGAAGGATAACCTGGCTGTTTCCTTTATCGAGTGGGAGAAGCAGAAAGAACTCGATCTTAGGAGGCTGCTCAAAAAGGCCGTCAGCAAGGCCGCAACAGTTTAGTACTCACTCTCAAAAGGGTGGCCTGGTTGATCCTCGATTGCGCGCGTCGAACGAGCACCTTCCGAGCGTGCGCGTTCCGCGAGCAGGAGGACGACCAGGCTACCCGTCCTCACCTTTTTCAACAGCCTCCTATTTCGTGAGTCGGGACGTTTGCCGATCCACGACCCAGACTCCGGCCAGGATCAGCGCGATGCCGAGAATTTCACTCGTGCCCACTGATTCTTTCAATAGCACCGCAGACAGGACGACGGCGGCCACAGGAGTCAGATTGCCAAGGACGGAAGCACGCGAGGGCCCAATTCCCTTCACGCCGAACAGCCAGGCCTGTTGCGCGATGGCCGTGGCGAACAGGACCAGATACCCCAGCGCCATCCAGTCCGCCGGCGTCACGGACCCGAGTCCTGCATCCAGCATCTTGCGATCCGTCCACAACAAAGGAATTTGGAGGATTGTGGCGACGAGCAGCGTCGTCCAATTGACGGTTAAGGCCGAGTGGCGCTCCATGAGCTGCCGGCTGCCGATACTATAGAGGGCCCAGCTCACCACGCCGAGAAAGACCAGCAGGCTGCCGAGCAGCGGCCGATCGCCCGCGGCCTGGAATCCCGCCACGGAGACCAACCCCACCCCCGCGAAGGACAGGAGACCGCCCGCCCACACGGCGCGCAACGGGACATCCTGAATCAACACAGCCGAGAGCAGCGCGGTCACCACCGGACTCGATCCGATGATTACCCCACCCACGGCCCCGCTCACATAGTTGAGCCCCATGAGAATGAGCAGGTGGTTGCCCAACACGCCAAGCCCAAGCAGCCCCAGCATACGCACATCCGCCTTGGTCAACTTGGCCAAGGTGCCTTCCTGCCACCACCACGTGGCCAGAAGGATCGCCAACCCGCCGATGTCCCGCAGGGCCGAGGCTTCAACCGCTGAGAATCCACTCAGGGCCAGCTTCTGGGCCACGATCGATCCGCCCCAAAGCACAGCGGCAGCGATAACCGCACCATAGGCCAGACGACTTGTCTGAGGTGTCATAGGCAGTGGCTACAGTCCTTGTTGACGGGCGTCGAGCAATTTTCGTTCATGACTGTGACCTAACCCGCATTATTCATGACGGTTCGTCGCGAAATCGTGCCAGCAGGCCAGGCCATGGGCGCGAGGCTAGGGGCTAGAGGAAAGAGCCATGTTTCAGACCGGAAGTCTTCGCCACATGCCTCTCGCCTAAACGCCTGGCTTCCGCCTGATCACCAAAACCCCATCTCTGACTGTCACAAGCACCGCTGTGACGCGCGGATCAGTTGCGACCACTCGATTCAGCTCTTGAATGGCCGCCGTCTTCTCATCCGGCGCCGGTTGTTTCAGCACATCCCCGTTCCACAGGACGTTATCGATGAGAATCAGTCCACGCGGCGACACAAGATCGAGGGCCCGCCGGTAGTAATTCACATAGTTAATTTTGTCGGCGTCGATGAAGATCAGATCGAACGGCCCCTTGAGGTGCCGCATCGTATCGAGCGCCGGCCCCATGCGGACCTCGATCTTCTTCCCGATTGGTGATCGCGCGAAATACTGGCGCGCGAGAGCGGCTGACTCCTCATCGAGTTCACACGTAAACACAGTCCCATCCGCCGGTAACGCTTCCGCAAAACAGAGCGCACTATAGCCGGTGAACATGCCGATCTCCAACACGCTGGTCGCCTGCACCAGCTGCGTCATCATCTTCAGAAAGGCCCCTTCGAGCGGCCCGACGATCATCTGCGGGGACTCCATTCGCCGCTGAGTCTCATCCCGCAAGGCTCGACAGAGGTCCGACTCCGGCATGGAGTGGGCCTGGGCATAGGCCTCGATGTCAGCAGATACGAGTCGATTCATCGCTCTGAGCGGCCATCGGTTTGAAAACGGATGGTTCGTTGCGTACACTGCGGACAGGATGCAGATCGGCGCGATCATAGCATGACGGTTCCTAGCCCGCATTATTCACGAGGGTTCGTGACGAAACCGCCAAGACGCCACGCGAGACGGGCGCGCGGAACCGTGAAGGAGGGAGGCATACTTGAAACAGTATGTTGACCGACTGAGCGGCGAGCCCGCCCGCCGGCAGGCTTGTCGCAGCGGCGTATCGGCGGTTGCAGTAGAAGTCTTCGTGAGTAATGAGGGTTAAAGATGGTTCCCCGATGAATGTCCTCTTAGTCCGGCCTGACGGGATCGGCGATGAAATTCTGTGTCTGCCGGTCGCCTCCGCGCTGCGCCGGCTCCTGCCAGAGGCGCGCATCACCTTCCTGTCCAGCGAGTATGCAGCCCCACTCTTGGCTCACCATCCGGATC
>JBGPVY010000116.1:0-8434 GCA_041491905.1 Nitrospiraceae bacterium
CTGACGCGATCGAGGGCGGTATGTTGTCCATACCGCTTCGTGATCTGTTGGACTTCAATCATATGTGGTGATTGGATCGATTGAGTTGGGGAGTACTGCCGGCGGGGTGGTCGTTGCACCCTAACAGGCAACACGTGGGCATCTTACTCAGTCGGATTGGGGCAGTCAATATCGTGTTCCAGCCGCGTGCAACTTTACACGACTTCTCCACCCTGCTAGAGTCCGCTCGCGCGCGGATAGGCCTGCCAGGGGGAATCGATCCATGACGAGGGTGCGTCAAACGAGAGGGGCGCTATTCGCAATCGCTGCGTTGATGATGCTGCTCTGTATTCCGCCCGCTAGTGAGGCAGCCAGCGGGCGGAGCTATCGGGTTCATGGCCAGGTAATGGCGGTGAACATCACCCAATCTCCCCAAATGATTGTCGTCAAGACACCGTTGACCAAGCATGATGATATGACCGTGGGAGCCAAGGTGACAGGCCAAACCAGGATCATGCGAAAGGGGAAGCAGATCGCGTTTCAGACCATCAGAGTGGGTGAGATGGTGTGGCTGACCTATGTCAAACAGCGGGACGGGGTATTTGCTCGGATCATTCAGGTTCAGTAGCGCTTCTGGTTCAGGGCATGGAGCCATCAAACCGTCCGCGTTAGTACCGATCATGGGTTGACTCGCACAAGTACTTTCTTCTATATATAGACATAGTCCTCTCGGTTACCAGCCAGGATTGTTGGTTCGTTGTCGTACAGTTCCTTATCGGTCTCTCCTTTTTCCTTCATCCCAACGTAGGGGTTAGGGCTACGCTGTCGGTATTGTGGGACTTTCGGTTGGACCGTACTGTGAGGGCACACAGGCCAGGATCCTGTGTGACAGTTAGTTCAACCAGGAACAAGAGGTGGTGTTAGATGATCAGTTGGACTTGTGGAAACAGCCGGCAGTTGTTATGTGCGATGAGTCTTGGTCTGGGGATGCTCCTGGGCGCCTGTTCGTGGATTCCTAAGGGGGCGTCTCAATTGGACGTGGGGATTGAGGATCGTGGGGTGGCCTCCTGGTATGGCGAGTCGTTTCATGGCAAGCAGGCAGCCAACGGCGAGCTGTTCGACATGGAGGCATTGACCGCGGCCCATCGGACCCTCCCACTCGGCAGCGTGGTTCGAGTCGTGAATTTAGCGAACGGGAAACATCTCCACGTAAGGATCAACGACCGGGGTCCCTATGTCAACAGCCGGATCCTCGATCTTTCCCGGGGCGCGGCGGCTCGGTTAGGGATGATGGAAGGGGGCCTATCCGTCGTACGGGTTCAGTTGGTTGGGGAACGCCGGCCCGCGGCTCTTCTCTCTTCTGAGGCCATGGAGACGGTATCGGTCGCCCTCATTCTCGGTCTAGGGCAAGCTCCCTCAGGGACCACCGAACCCCTCCCCTCAGCTTGGGAAAAGTCGGATCCTCTGCTGGTTTATCCCCTTCGACTGCCTCCCGGCGATATCTGGATTCAGCAACGCGCGCGACGTTTGACAGGGATGCAGGCGGCAGATCATACCGACCATACCGAAATTGCGACGGTCGTTATTACCTAGCTCCCGCAGCGTATAAGCCGCGCAAGACAGGTGGGACGGGCGAGACAAGGAAGGGTTGATCTGGTCTGTCTGGTTCAACCAAACAAACGAGACAGACCAGATAATCAAGAGACCAGCCAGTCCTCGCGCTGCACGCGTCACGGTCCATGGACGCTGACGGACGATTTCAGCATCCTTCTACATCGAATCAGCGGGCTCCTGGGTCGCTTGTTCAGTCATCCGCCCAGCGAGCGCTTCACGAATCGTTCGACTCACCTGATCGATCTCTCCCACCTCCGATGCGGGAACAATCCAGGCATCTGCCGGTTCCAGCTCGATGCGATAGTGATTCTTCCTCGTCGAGAACCATTCAATATACGGATGAGGAGTGAGATTCGGATGAGGGTCAAACGAGATCAAGTTCACATCCCCGATCTGTGGGTTTTCCATGTCACCAATCACCTGCCCGGCGAGATCCTCGTCCTCAAACCGGCGATTCCGAAACTGAATGACCTGCCCCGCGATATCGGCCTTGAAGTTTCCCCGTAAATACACATCGACAGGACCGACCACCGCAAATACGATCTGCCCCACGATCGTTCCATCAACGCGATTATCCAGAAACCCTTCCTGCACCCAGCGTCCATTGCCAAATTTTTGTGCCATCTGACTTCCTGTAACCAGTTAGGCCGGCTGGACCGTGCCGACCGCGGGCGATGACGATTGAGGGCCGCTCCCAAAGGCGCCCACCAACACTGCCAACAAAATGAGTCCACTTCCAATCCACCCCTGAAGATCCAATGTTTCGCCGAGAAAGTACCAGGAGAGCCCGGCCGCGTAGACCGGTTCTGACGCAAAGATCAATGCCACCTGTTGCGCGGGCACAATGCGCTGCACCCACATTTGAACGGCAAAGGCCCCGGTCGCAAGTCCTCCGGTCACCCCAAGCCCGACAAGCAACAACGCCGTCGGCGCAAACGCCTGAGCCGGCGCCTGTTCAACCAGAAGGGTGGGAAGCAGTAGGACGACCATCGCCATCATTTGCCAGGCAAACAAGGACGGCGCATCGACCTTGCGCGTAAACCGTTCCAGACAGGCGATATGCGCGGCAAACGCGAGTGCACAGCCGAGCGTCAAGAGATCGCCAAGATTCCCGGATGCGCTGGGCTTCACCAGCAGCCAGAGCCCCACCGTGGCGATTCCAGTGGCCATCCACACACGCCGGTCGAATCGGCGCAGGATCAAGGGCACGATAACGACATAAAGCGCCGTAATGAAGGCGGAATTCGATGCGGTCGTATAGTGGAGCCCGACCGTTTGGAGGACATAGCCGAGAAAGAGCCAGCAGGTGGCGATCGCACTCGCCCGCAAGACCGCCGGCTCGCGGTGTAAGCGAAATCTCCAGAGGAGATACCCGCCCCCGACCAGCAATGCCCCCAGGAGAAATCGGAGAAACAGAAACGAGAGCGGTGGAATTTGCTCAAATACCGCTTTGGTAGCGGGAAACGTCGCGCCCCAGATGAACGTTGTCAAAAGGAGTGCAAATCGTGGCATGGAATCACGTGGTGAGCGATCAGTGCTGAGTGATGGGTTATTGTGAGTCGATCATGGACCCAACCCCCTCGCCCATCACGCGTCACTCATCACTCGCCACTGTTTAGGCTTTGCACAGCGGACAACGGCGCTGTTCAGTCGTCCCGGCTTGCTCCATCGCCGCTAACGCCCGCTCCTTATCCACGTAATCAAACCACCCGCCTTCCCAAAAATCGCTTGAGGAACCGATCGACGTAGACGGCACCTCAGAACAACGATCCTTGTGGAGCGTGACCCGATCGATTGAACGCGCGATGTGAATCCAGTAGCTCACAGGAGCAGCACCTCACCAACAGGCCGCGGCACGGCCGTTTTCTTGCGATTCCCGGCTTGGACACACTCACGACCAGCGATCGGATTCCGATTCAATCTACTATGGAGTCATGTCTATGATTGAGACGGGGGACACAGCTTAGGGCAGGAGTTGCCACTCATCCTTCTCAATGAAGACCTTTACGCCCGTCTCGAGCTTCTTAACATCGTCCTTGTCGAAGATCCTCATATACCGCTCGATCCGATCTGGATCGTCGATCCGTTCTTCCTGCATCAATCCACCAACACTCTTGTACTTACGAATCAACAGGGACATCGAAATCTTCCTCTAGCAGGATGCTGAAAGAGTCGCTCTTCTCACCCGCCCAGCCCTGGCGCGCCGAGACGCACCTTTTCCCATGCATCGTTCTCGTATCGCTCAGACCCTCAACGTACCCCTGAGGATACGCCTCGGCCCTTCACTCGCTGCGGCCTTGCTGGCCGCCTTTTTGAGCATCCTGCGCGGTGTTCTCTTGTAGCCCTAGATGCGTGAGCCAATGAATTTTCACCGTGCCGCAATAGTTTTTCCGCAGCCTGCTAAACCACTAGAAGTCCTATCAGCTCGGTGTGTAGAATAAGGCAAAGCTCAACGGCCGGTCAAGAGCACTTGCTCTCTCTGTGCGGTATTCATCTCGCTAGTGGATACGAAACATGCCGATCTACGAATATCGTTGTGGACAATGTGAGAAACACTTTGACGCCACCCAATCCGTCCATGCCAGAGCGGAAGACACCGTGTGCCCTCACTGTAATGCCCAGAGCGCCACGCGGTTACTGTCCGCCTGCACGACACAAGTGAAAGGGACTCGCAAAACCGGCTTCGCCGAAATGAAAGCCTATAACATGTTAGACGAGCGGATGGACAAATTCGCCAAACTCCCTCCGCTGATGGGCAAACGCGCCGCCCCCGACGCGGCTACACCTTCCGATCCCTCTACCGACGGCACAACGGAGCATTAACAGGATGCTGAAAAAGGGGGCGGGGTGGCTGGGACGATCCCCGTGCTCGCGCAACGCGCGGCCTCAGAAGAGCAGGATGGGGAGCAGCCAGACTATCCTTTGTGCTCGCAGAACGCGCACGATAAAACGGTGCTCGTCCGATGCGCGCAGTCAAGGACAGTCTGACTGCTCCCCCTGAGGGTGAAGTGTGGAAACCAAGAAGACCCTCGCCCGGGCAAATGGCACGTCTCGGTGTGCCAGTGGGTGGGCGGGTGAGACGTTGCGCGCAGTTGGGATCATCCCAGCCACCCCTTAGTAAGTGCTAGTTCGCTGCGGCCTTGCTTGGGATAAGGCGCGTCCCTGGGCGAAGAGGCTGTCTTGGCAGACTCAAGGCGGGCGGGTGAAGTAGCCGCCAGGGTTGGGCGGGTGAGAAGTCTGGCCTTTTTGAGCATCCTGAGGCTACGTTGACATCGGCACCATGATGTAAGATTCCAACGGTGTATTGTGTATAAACTGAGTTTTTCCACAGCCTGCTAAGCGAGATCGTGAACGGCAGGGGACATTACGTCGTCCCTTCCCAACATCCACCCCAACCCCATGGAGATCGCATGACCGCGAGACTCGTGCTCTCGCTAAGCCTCAGCCTTCTGTTCAGCTATGGTATAGCCCTCGTCGCCCTGGCGGACGTCGCCGGAAGCCTGACCATCGCCGGCAATGGACCGGAGTTGACGACCATCGAACCCCTCGCCCGCGCATTTGAAAAAGCCAACCCGAGAGCCTATCTCGATGTCGTCTGGGACGGCAATTCGAAACCTGTTGAGATGGTCAAATCTGGCCAGGCCCACATCGCCGTGGCCGGAACTGAAGCAGGAGATCTTTCGGCAACGCCCATCGCGTGGGATGGGATCGGCGTCCTCGTGCACCTCTCCAATTTCACGAAAGAAGTCACGAAGCAACAAGTAGCCGACATTTTCTCCGGTAAGATCACACTGTGGTCCGAACTCGGTGGTCTAGAGACGAAAATACTGGTCATCGACCGGCCTCGCAACCAAAATATACGCGATGCGTTTGAATCGCAGCTCGGCATTACCGGCAAGATCACCGGTGCCGCCAAGGTGATTGGCTCCGATGAACAGGTCGTTAAAACCGTCGTGGGAACACTTCCCCCTTTGTCTGCGATCGCCTACCTGTCTCTGAGCCAGGGATTGTCCGTCGTCTCAGGCGGCGTCCCCGTCAGACTTTTGCCTATCGACAAGGTCGAACCGGAGGGCCCCACCGTCAAAGACGGACGCTATCCGCTCCGACGCCCCGTCCTTCTCTTGTCCAAGAAGGAGCCGCATCCACTGGTTGAGGCATTCACCCGGTTCGCCCTGTCTCCGGCCGGTCAACAACTCATTGCCGAGACATATATCCCGATCAAAGAGAAATAATCGTGCGTCGTTGTTATTGAAGGAGGCACCTATGCAGACGTGGCGATCATCGGGGTTCATGTTATTGGGACTCATCGGATCCATGGCTTCACCCATGACCCTATCCCACGCGGAGGAGCCAGGCGCGATGGTTGATGGCGCAGGGTTTACGCTCTACGGTACCGAATCGATCAAGGGGTTCGATGCCGCAAAAGTCGAACGGGACCCGATCTGCGACCGGAGCAAGCGCCCACGGATCGCCAAAATCGAGCCGGACGAAGCCAAGCCGGGCGACAACGTTGTCATTACCGGCGAGAATTTCGGCTCGAAGGAGTGTTTTCATACTGTGACCTTCAGCGCGGCCCCAAACACGCCCGTGGCCTTCAAATTCATGAGTGACTCGGCGATTGAAGCAACTGTGCCGGATGCGAAAGCGGGGATGTCGTTCGTCATCATCGTCGCGGGCGGCGGAAGCGCCCAGTCAAAACCGGTCTTGATCAAGTCCAAGTAGGCTCGCTCCCCCTGGAACGCTGACAGGGATCTGGTTTATCTGGTTATCTGGTCTGTCTGGTCTGTCTGGTTTGTTTTGTTCTGCGGACTAAACAAACCACAAAACCATGACAGACTGTCTCGCGCGTCACAGGCCAGGGCCACCGGCAAACTGTATCAATATCCCCCTAAGAACCGGCCCCTTCTACCCCCTTCCTCCCTCGACACGACTCCTGATCCTATGCTAGTTTACGCCCTCATTTTCGCCTGATGAAGCTCCCCGCAGCAAGCTGCGGGGTATCCTGCGAAATTCTCCGAAGCCGCTACCCTCCTTCGCCAAGGCTACGGAGGGTTCTCCCGCCTTGCCTACTCCGCCGAAGCAGCCGCTTCGGCTGCGAAGGCCGGGCATCCCCGCAGCAAGCTACGGGGTATTCGGCGAAGGAGAATAACTCTCGCGGAATCGCGAACGATCTGAGGAGACAGGGACCGGTATGTTCAAGAAAATTCTGGTGGCCAATCGTGGCGAAATCGCCATGCGTATTATCCGCGCCTGCCGCGAATTGAACCTCGCTACCGCAGCCATTTACTCCGAAGCCGATTCGACTGGGATCTACGTCAAGAAGGCGGACGAGGCCTATATGGTCGGCCCAGGACCAGTCAAAGGCTTCCTGGACGGCCAACAGATCGTCAGTCTGGCACAACGGATCGGCGCCGATGCTATCCATCCGGGCTATGGATTTCTCTCCGAAAACTCGCAATTTGCACAGCTGTGCCACACCTCCGGCATTACCTTCATCGGCCCATCGCCGCAAGCCATCGACTTGATGGGGAGCAAGGTCAAAGCCCGCGATCTGGCCAAACGAGTCGGCATCCCGATCGTCTCCGGTACCGAAGGCGGCATCACCGACGTCAAGGACGCCCTGTCGTTCGCAAAAGACACCGGTTACCCCGTCATGATTAAAGCCAACGCAGGCGGGGGAGGACGCGGCCTCCGGGTGGTGCGGTCGGATACCGAACTTCGCGAGAATATGGCAGTCGCGTCACGGGAGGCCTTGGCAGCCTTCGGCGACGGAAGCATCTTCCTCGAAAAGTATATCGAACGACCTCATCACATCGAATTCCAGATACTGGCGGACCGGCATGGCAACGTCATCCACCTGGGCGAACGCGATTGCTCGATTCAGCGCCGGCATCAAAAGCTCATCGAGATTGCGCCATCCTTGATTCTCACGCCAAGTCTTCGTGCCGAGATGGGTGAAGCGGCCATCACCATCGCAAAGGCGGTCGATTATGACAATGCCGGGACCGTCGAGTTTCTCCTCGATCAGGACAGCCGCTATTATTTCATGGAGATGAACCCGCGCCTCCAAGTCGAACATACGGTGACGGAGCAGATCACGGCGATCGACATCGTGCGCAATCAGATCGCCATCGCAGCCGGCATGCCTCTTGAGATTACGCAGCAGGAGGTCACGCTCCAAGGCCATGCTATCCAGTGCCGCATCAACGCGGAAGACCCCAAGAACAACTTCCGGCCTTGCACCGGCACCATCACAGCCTATCTCTCGCCGGGCGGGATCGGGGTGCGCATCGACGGAGCAGTCTACAAGGACTACACGGTACCGCCCTACTATGACGGCCTCTTGGCAAAACTCACCGTGCGCGGCCGTACGTGGGAAGAAACCGTCAGCCGCATGAGACGATCGCTCGAAGAGTACGTCTTGCGCGGGGTGAAGACGACGATCCCCTTTATGATGGAGATCATGCAGGACCAGGATTTCATGGCAGGACATTTCGACACCTCCTACCTGGAGACACATCCTGACCTGTTCAACTACGACGATTTGGAGCAGCCGGAGGATCTGGTGCTGGCACTTTCCGCCGCTATCGCTGCCTACGAAGGGCTGTAAAAAACCAATGATGAATTGTGTCTGCTCCTGTCGATTCAATATTGAGCATTCACCATTCAAAATTATCGTAAGCCAATGACCACGAGACCAAAGAAAAAAGCTGGTGAACGAAAGCCTTCACTGCAGATCGAGCCGGCGGCGGGCAAGCCCATCCTGATCACCGATGTCGCCTTGCGCGACGGCCATCAGTCGCTCTTGGCCACGCGCATGCGGACGGAGGACATGCTGCCC
>JBGPVY010000038.1:0-16476 GCA_041491905.1 Nitrospiraceae bacterium
TATTATCGGGTTCAATGTCAGGCCGGAGCCGAAGGCGTCCGCCCTGGCTGAACAGCAAGGCGTCGACGTCCGCCTGTACACCATTATTTACGACGCGATGGCCGAAATTAAGGCTGCGATGGAAGGGCTGCTCGAACCGACGCTCAAGGAACGGACGTTGGGGCGGGCTGAAGTGCGACAGGTCTTTACGGTGTCCAAGGCCGGCGTCATTGCGGGGGCCTATGTGGTGGACGGCACGATCACCCGTGCGGCTGTCGGAGCACGAGTGATTCGCGACAACGTGGTGGTCTATGAAGGGAAGCTCGGGTCGTTGCGTCGCTTCAAGGATGACGTCCGTGAAGTGCAGCAGGGCTATGAATGCGGAATCAGCGTCGAGAATTTCAACGATGTCAAGGTCGGGGACATCATCGAAGCCTATGCGATCGACAAGATTGCCGCAAAGCTCTGAGGCGTGAGTCTGCCCTGTGGGTATCATCGTTGGACTCTGTACGGTCGAGCTGTTCATCCCCGGGAGTCAGTCGCTGAAGGACAAGCGGCAGGTGCTGTTGAGTATCAAAGATCGATTGCGGGAGAAGTTCAATCTCTCCGTTGCCGAGGTCGATGGACAGGATCTGTGGCAGAAGGCCGTATTGGGGCTCGCCTGTGTGGCCAACGAAAGACGATACGTCAACCAAGTGTGTGACCAGGCGCTGAACCTGATTCGGAACGTCCCCGCGGTGGAAATCGTCCAGTCTCGAGTGGAATTATTGTGACGGTGGCATGCCCAGGTGGAGCGCGCGGTGGCCAAGACGGGATATCATCGGGCCGATCGTGTGGCCGATCAAATCCGCATGGAAGTGGCCGATATCCTCATGCGGAAGATCAAAGACCCGCGCGTGCAGTCCGTGACCGTGACTGACGTGAAATTGACCAGCGATCTGCGGATTGCGCGTGTGTTCGTGACGGCCATGGGCACGGAAGAAGAAGAGCGGAATGTATTCGCCGGGCTGGCTCAAGCCAGCGGGTTTGTGCGCGGTGAACTGGGCCGCCGGCTCTCGCTCCGGTATCTGCCGGAGATCGTCTTTGCCAAGGATGTCAGCGGGCCGAGAGGCGATCGTGTGTTGAAGTTATTGGACGATCTCCACGTCAAAACGGAGCCCGTGGGCGGGTTGTCTGAAGAGAAGACGAGTTCGTAGCATCGGGGACGTGATAATGGATCTCGCACAGAGTTGCGCCGCCGTCGACGGTGTGCTGACAATGAAGAAAGAATCTGGGTGGACCTCCCACGACGTCGTGGTGAAGATTCGGCATCTTCTCGGCGGAGTCAAGGTCGGTCATGCCGGTACGCTCGATCCTGCCGCAACGGGAGTCTTGCCTGTGCTGATCGGGCGGGGAACCCGCATTGCTGAATATCTTGTTGAGTGGGATAAAGAATATCGTGCCGTGCTTCGCCTCGGCGAAACCACCGATACGCAGGATGCGACGGGAACGGCCTTGGCGCGCCACCCGACGGACCTCGTGACACCTGAGACGATTCATGAGGTGGTCGGTCGATTCCGCGGGCCGATTGAGCAAGTTCCTCCGATGTATTCGGCGGTGAAAGTTGGGGGCGTTCCTCTGTATAAGTCCGCTCGGGCGGGCAAAGCGATTGCGCGGGACGCGCGAACGATCGTCATCCATACCCTTGAGGTGGAGGCGATTCAGGAGCGAGATGTGACATTGCGCATCGTCTGTTCGAAGGGGACCTATGTGCGGACGCTCTGTGCAGACATTGGAGAAGCTATGGGTGTCGGCGGCCACATGTTGGCGTTGGAGCGAAGGCGAGTGGGTCCCTTGACGATCGATCAAGCGCTGACAGTCGATGAGGTGGTCACCCGTCATGCCCTCGGTCGGTTGGGAGACGATCTGTTGTCGCTGGATCGTGCGTTGGCCCAACTAGAGATTGTGGTGGTGGATGAACAGACCGCCGACCGCGTGCGACACGGGGTTCCGGTGCCTGTGGCCAAGATCCTTCGTTGGGAGGGGACGGCCGATGGCGAGCGCGGGTCACACAAGCCGGTCCGTATCCACGATATCGACGGACGCCTGGTGGCGATCGGGAAGTGTCCGGACAATTTGAGAGATGCACTCAAGGTTGAGAAGGTGTTGGTCGATCAGGGCGTATGAGACTTCGTTGCGGATGAAGGAAAGGAACAGGAAGGGAAGGAGCCCATGGCATTACTCAAGGAAGCAAAAACCAAGTTGATCAAGCAGTACCGACAGCATGAGACGGATTCCGGCTCGCCGGAAGTCCAGGTTGCGGTGTTGACCAACCGCATCACGTATTTGACGGAACATTTCAAGCTCCACAAGAAAGATCATCACTCACGGCGTGGCCTGCTTCTCTTGGTCGGGCGTCGTCGGCGTTTGCTCGACTATCTTCGTGGCGTCAGCGATGCACGCTATCGTGCGGTGATCGAGCGATTAGGCATCAGAAAGTAGTATCCCGTCTCGCCGTCGCGCAGGAGGCGCAACAGCGGGCAGTAGTCGCACAGGTGAACACTGAGATGCGCTCCAAAGCGAATGTTCAATTATGAATGATGAATTGAGCCAGATCTCTCATTGAACATTCATCATTGAACATTCGCTTTGGAGCGCATCTCTGTGGGCATCTGTGGGGCCTAACCAGAGGAGACCCAGATGGTACACACAGTTGAAATAGAGGTTGCCGGGCGCACTCTGCGGCTCGAGACCGGTCGTGTGGCGCGACAAGCAGACGGCTCGATTTGGGCCTCGTACGGCGACACCGTCGTGTTGGCGACGGCCGTCGCATCACAAGTTGCCAAGGCGGGCATCGACTTTCTTCCCCTCACGGTCGATTATCAGGAAAAATCATTTGCCGCCGGGAAGATCCCCGGAGGGTATTTCAAGCGGGAAGCACGTCCATCGGAAAAAGCGGTGCTGACCAGCCGGCTGATCGATCGCCCGCTCCGCCCGCTCTTTCCCGAGGGCTATTACTTCGAGACTCAGGTCATCGCTTCAGTCCTCTCGGCTGATCAGACCGGCTCATCCGACATCCTTGCCATTATCGCCTCCTCTGCTGCCCTGACTATCTCGAACATTCCGTTCGACAATCCCATCGCAGGCGTGAGAATCGGTCGGCTGAACGGCAAGTTAGTCGTCAACCCGGACCTTGAGGCGGTGGCGAAGAGCGAGTTGCAACTCGTTGTGGCGGGGACAGCTGATGCGGTCATGATGGTCGAAGCAGGGGCGAACGAACTGTCCGAAGCCATCATGCTCGAGGCGATCGAACTCGCCCATGCCGAGATCAAGAAGATTGTGGCCAAAATTCGCGAACTACAAGCCGCCGCCGGCAAGCCCAAGCGGAAGGTGGTGAAGGAGCAGATCGATGCCACTCTTGCCGCTCAAGTGAAGTCCCTGGTGGCACAAGGGATCCGCGAGGCCATCATGATTCCGAACAAAGCGGCCAGGCAGGAGCGATTGGATGAGGTCAAGGACGGCGCCGTTCAAAAGCTCAATAGCGCGGACGATCCGAATCGGGAACGGCACGTCAAGTTGGTGTTCCATGAGCTGGAATATACGGAAGTCCGGAACATGATTCTGGAGAAAGGGTCGCGGGCGGATGGACGTGGCCCGGCTGATATTCGTCCGATCACCTGCCAAGTCAGTGCGCTGCCACGGACACACGGCTCCGCGATTTTCACCAGGGGTGAGACCCAAAGTTTGGCCGTGGTCACGTTGGGGACCACGGATGACGAGCAGAGGATCGATGCGTTGGAAGGGGAGTACATGAGGACGTTCATGCTCCATTACAACTTTCCGCCGTTCAGCGTCGGCGAGGCGCGGCCGCTTCGCTCACCGGGGCGCCGGGAAGTTGGCCATGGTGCATTGGCGGAACGGGCGTTGGCCCCGGTGGTTCCCAGCAAGGAGGCCTTCCCCTACACGCTCCGCATCGTGTCCGACATCCTCGAATCCAACGGATCCTCTTCGATGGCGACTGTCTGTGGTGGGAGCCTTGCCATGATGGACGCCGGCGTGCCGGTCAGAGAAGCCGTTGCCGGGATCGCGATGGGATTGATCAAGGAAGGCGATCGGGTCATGATCCTCTCTGATATCCTCGGGCTGGAGGATCACTTGGGTGACATGGATTTTAAGGTCTGCGGCACCAAACAGGGCGTGACGGCGTTGCAGATGGATATCAAGATCGGCGGCATTACGTCGGCCTTGATGCAGAAGGCCTTGGAACAGGCCAAAGCCGGCCGTTTGCACATTTTGAGTTGTATGGAGAAGGCGCTCCAAGCGCCAAGAACCACCCTGTCGGCCTTCGCGCCACGGATCTTCACGATGAAGGTGAAGCAGGACAAGATCCGCGAGATCATCGGTCCGGGCGGCAAAACGATCCGCGCCATCATTGCGGATTGCGGGGTCAAAATCAATGTGGATGACAGCGGAACCGTCACGATCGCGTCGGTTGACGGAGCCTCGGCCGAGAAGGCCAAAGAAATGATCAGTCGGATTACCGAAGAAGTCGAGATCGGGAAGATCTACATGGGCACGGTTCGGAAGATCATGGACTTCGGCGCGTTTGTCGAGGTCCTGCCGGGAACCGATGGACTGGTGCACATCTCGCAGCTGGCGCACCATCGAGTCCAAGCGGTATCCGACGAGGTGAAGGAAGGCGATCAAATCCTGGTGAAGGTCCTGGAAGTGGATCGGCAAGGAAAGATCCGCCTGAGCCGCAAGGAAGCAATGCCGCCTCCGACCGGGGCCGGTGCGCCGGATCCGTCCGCCAGGTAGCCGTCTTGTATCGCAAGCTCGTTCTGGACAACGGGGTGCGGGTGGTGACCGAACGGATGCCGACGCTCAAGTCGGTCACCGTCGGTGTGTGGGTCAACACCGGGTCGCGGGACGAGCAGCCTTCCCAGGCCGGATATTCCCACTTCATCGAACACATGCTCTTCAAAGGAACGCGCAATCGTTCCTCCGCCGAAATTTCGCGCGAAATCGACGCGCTTGGTGGAGAGATGAATGCCTTCACCTCGCGTGAGACGACGACCTATTACGTGAAGGTGTTGGATCAACAACTGGATCGAGCGGTCGAACTCCTCTCCGATCTATTCCACCATTCCCGTTTCGAATCCAAAGAAGTCGAAAAAGAAAAACAGGTCGTCCTGGAAGAAATTCGCATGGTCCAGGACGATCCGGAAGATCTGGTACAAGAGCTTCACATGGGCCAAGTGCTGGGGCGTCATCCGCTCGGTCGCTCCATTCTAGGCCAAGAGAAGACGATCAGAGGGCTGCGACGTCAGGATCTGCTGAACTATATCGAGACCTACTACGATCAGAGGCAGACCGTGGTTTCGATCGCCGGGAACTTCGATCAGGCCCATCTTGATCCGATGGTCGCGCGGTATTTCGGCAAAGGCCAAGGGTCAAAGGCGGCCCACGTCAATGGGCGCCGCCCTCCTGACGTGCACGGTGGCATCTTGTTGAGGAAGAAGCGGTTGGAGCAGGTACATTTGTGCCTTGGGCTCAAAGGTATCGCTGCTGGACACCAAGACCGGTATGCACTGTATGCGCTCAACAGCGTGTTGGGCGGCAGTGTGAGTTCGCGACTGTTCCAGGAAGTGCGAGAGAAACGGGGGCTCGCTTACTCGATTTACTCCTTCTTGTCCGGCTATTCGGACGGCGGCATGATCACGGTGTATGCGGCGACGAGGCCGAATGAGGTGGATCGCGTCGTGGATCTCGTCTGCCGAGAGATTCGGCGGATCGGCATCAAAGGCGTCGAGCGGAAAGAGCTTGAGCGGGTGAAGACCCAGATGAAGGGCAGCCTGATGCTGAGCTTGGAGAGTTCCCACAGCCGCATGAGCAAGTTGGCGAAGGATGAACTCACACATGGCCGACACATGTCACTAGAAGACATGCTGGCTCATATCGATCGTGTGAATGAGGAGCAGGTCTTCAATGTGGGCCGCCAATTTTTCAAGCTGGACTCTCTTGCGATCACCGGGCTCGGGCCTCTCGCCTCCAGCAGTCTGCGGGCCCATAGATGAGAATTCTCTAATAGAAACCCGTCGCGCCCTCAAAAAGTGGATAAAAAAGCTCAATGTAGCTACATGTAAGACATTGATTATCAAATGCATATCTTATTGTATTCGAAGCGATCAACAGGGCAAACAACCTCTTGACACAGTTTCATGATTTCAGTATCATTACCGGACTTTTTGACAACGATTCTCAACCGAAGGGACGCAGTACGAAGAAGAGCAAAGAGAGGTAGCCGAAATACCTTCACTGTGGCTGCATGATCTCTGAAACTATGTCGTAGCTTTCGTCGTCCTTAAATTACGTATCCATCGGTTATTGTGGTTGTTATTTTTATGAAGGAGGGACTAGGTATGCCAAGGGTCATACTTATAGCCGCCATTGCAGTGTTTTCTGTGCTCGGCATGCTGACGGCCGAGTTCGCCGTTGCTGCCGATGTGGCTAGTACTGGGATTGGTCCAACTGACAACATCGTCGGTGGGAAGCCCATGAAGGGTGAAGTCACCAAGACTCTCAAGGGCCGGGTATGGTCACAGTGGGCCGACAATCCAGACGGAGAGTTGCTCTTCGGGATTCAATATTGGAACAGCGGTGAGCCGGGTTCGGGAACCCCAAACGGTCGTTCGTCTTCCGATCTCGATGTAAAACCACCGGATCCATTGTTCTCCTGCTGCGCTTGGGGCTTTGTCGGTGGCGCCGATAAGAACAATCCGTACTCGGGCTGGTACCATGCCGCCACGACCGTCCGGTTGGCAGTGAAGGACAAGGCCCTCATGGACCAGATCATCAAGGCCTCCCAGGAACTCGTGGCTATGGAAGTGAGCCTGGATGGTCGGACGATCACCGGCTTTAAGGTTATTAAGGAATAGACCTTATCCAGCTTTAATTCTTTCTGTCCTGTTTTAAGGAGGACGCAATGATGAAGTTTCATACGATAGGCTGGGCCGTGATGGCCGCCGGAGCGCTGGTAGTCTCTGCAGCCTCCACCGCATTGGCGATCGAATCTTTCCAAGAGCGTTTTGAGTGGGGCGATATGAGCAAGCCGACGACATTGCAGGGTCGCGTGATCGTGCTCGATCCCTATGATGAAGCAGTCTGGATTAACGTCTCTGTGTTCGGCGGGGCCGCTGAAAGCGGTTACTTCTGGCAGAAGATTCATCCGGGCAAAAATCTAAAGTTTTACGCAGACAAGGGTGCTTGGGAAGAACTCAAGAAGATGGGCCGCACCCATGCAGGGCCGGCAGCTGCCAAGGAAGTGCCGCCCTCCAGCACGACAGACCTGATTGAATTCGTCGCGACGGAGCCAGAACAGAATCATCGTGTCATTTCTTCGGTCAAGAAGCTTCCGGAAGTAGCCGGTTCCATGGGGAAGCCGCTGAGCATCTCCGGTCTGCGGTTGAAGGAGTGCGCGGGGAAGAGCGAAATTGAGGCAGGCTGTGCAGCAGCGAAGCAAGGCCTCAATACCTCACCGAAGTCTCCTGATGGGGCCGCTATACCCATGCAATATGATGTGCTGCTCCCAGGTGGACAGCCTATCGCTGGCTTGATTCCCTGGACCGCGAAGTACAACCTTGGGTCCAGTCACTGACCTGAGACAGTCACTGACTTCAAAGGCGGCATCCCCGAAAGGGGATGCCGCATTTTTTATTTCTCGTGACTGTCTTGGCCGGTTGGACCGATCCGGCGCTGTAGGTCAGCGAGGCGATTGAGCGCATCGAGCGGGGTCATGGAGAAGAGGTCGATCTGTTTCACTTCCTCGATGATCGGATGTGGCTGAGGGAGCGCGGCACGTGGTGGTTCTTTCTCTGAAGATATGGGCGTGCCCTCGATGGTGGTATCCGGTTGTTCCAACTGGGCCAGGACTTGCTGCGCCCGAGCGATCACCATCGGAGGAAGTCCCGCCAGTTTGGCGACATGAATACCGTAACTGCGGTCTGCGCCGCCCGGCACAATTTTACGCAAGAAGACCACGTCTCCATCCCGTTCCTGGACCGCCACGCAATAGTTTCTGATCCCCTCACGCAACCGTTCCAGTTGCGTCATCTCGTGATAGTGCGTGGCGAACAGTGTCCTGGCTCCCAAGTGTCGGCGGTCTTGGATATGCTCCGCAATAGCCCAGGCAATGCTCAGTCCATCGTAGGTGCTGGTCCCTCGCCCGATCTCATCCAGGAGAATCAAGCTGCGGGCGGTCGCGCTGTTCAAGATATGCGCCGATTCGATCATCTCCACCATGAAGGTGCTCTGTCCGGCGGCCAGGTTGTCCGAGGCTCCTACGCGCGTGAAAATCCGATCGACCAGTCCGATGCGGGCTTCGGTCGCCGGCACGAAGCTCCCGATCTGCGCCAACAGGACGATCAGCGCGACCTGGCGGAGGTAGGTACTTTTCCCTGCCATGTTGGGTCCGGTGAGGATCACAAGCCGGTTGCTCTCACAGTCGAGGGCCGTGTCGTTGGGTACGAAGGTCAAATCGCTGCTGAGTTGCTCGACGACAGGGTGGCGGCCTTCCCGAATGAAGATCGTGCTGCTCTCATCGACGAGGGGTTTGACGTAGCGATGTAATGCAGCGGTCTCGGCCAGATCGGCGAGAACGTCGAGCAACGCGACGGTCTGGGCCATGGCTTGAAGACGAGGCACCTCGTTCGCCAAGCGCACGCGCAATTGTTCAAACAGTTCCTGCTCGAGCGCCAGCAATTTAATTTCCGCGCCTGTGACACGCTCTTCTAACTCTTTCAGCTCCGGCGTCATGAATCGTTCGGCATTGACCAGCGTCTGCTTGCGAATGAAATCAGGCGGGACGCGGGAGAGGTGTGTCTTGGTAATTTCGATGTAGTAACCGAACACCTGGTTGTAGCGAACCTTCAAAGAGTCGATCCCCGTTCGCTCCCGTTCTTTGGCTTCCAACGAGGCGATCCAGCCCTTGCCCTCCGTACTTGCCTTGCGGAGTTCATCGACCCCGGCATGGTATCCTTCCCGAATCATGCCGCCGTCACGGAGCGACATCGGGGCATCCGGCTTGATGGCCTGCTCAATTGCGTCATGCACATCGCGGCAGTCGTCCCACGACTCGCGGACACCGACCAGCAACGATGCACGGAACGGCTGGAGGTGGGACCGTAACTCAGGCAGGGCGCTCATGGACTGTTTCAACGCGAGTAGTTCGCGAGGCCCTGCGACGCCGAGCGTTACGCGACTGCTCAAACGGGCGATATCTTGCACATCACGGAGCGTAGTCCTGAGCGACAGGCGTTGTTGAATCCGGTCTTTCAACTCCCCGACCGCATCGAGCCGAGCGTGAATGGCGCCGTGATCGAGGAGCGGTCTGACGAGCCAATCGCGTAACAAGCGACTGCCCATGGCTGTCGCGGTGCGGTCCAACACCGACAAGACCGTTGGCTGGTTCTGTCCCGATCGGTGCTCACCGGCTCCCAATGGTCGTACGAGTTCGAGATTGCGAATCGTCGCGCTATCCAAATGCATCGCGTCGCCGCTCCAGCGCGTTTGTAGACGGCGGAGGTGTGCGAGGGATGCGGTTGGCTGGGTTTCACGAAAATATCGCAGGACCGCTCCAGCGGCTCCGATCCCGGCGGTCAGGCCGCGACAGCCGAATCCGTCGAGCGAGTGCACCTCAAACTGTGTCTGGAGTAGTTGCGCGGCATCTTTAGGATTGAAGGAGGCAGAGGGTTGCGCGCAGAGGCGTGGCCCACGCAGGCGAGTCAGACACGATCCGGCATTCGTATTGGAATCGGGGTGAAGAACTTCCCGTGGTTCCAGCCGCGCCAGTTCATCCATGAGCTGGCTCTCTGCCTGTGCCCCTTGGAACTCTGTCATCCAAAACTCCCCAGTGGAGACGTCTACACAGGCCAGTCCAATGACAGATTGCCCCTTGGCGGATGGGGCCGTGGCGTCGGAGAAGGCCACAGCCGCCAGGAAATGTGATTCTCCGGGAGAGAGAAATTCAGTATCGATCAGCGTACCCGGCGTATATAAACGAACGACTTCGCGGCGCACGAGACCCTTCGCGAGTTTCGGGTCCTCTACCTGTTCGCAGAGTGCTATGGTCCGCCCAGCCTTGAGAAGTTTTGCGATATAACCTTGCGCGGCATGGTAGGGTACTCCGCAGAGCGGAACTGGGTTGGTGCTGGATTTGTCGCGAGAGGTGAGGGCAATGGAGAGCAGCTTGGAGGCGATCTGCGCATCCGCATAAAACATTTCGTAGAAGTCACCGACGCGGAACAACAGAATGGCGTCGGGATAGCCGCGCTTGATTTCGCGGTATTGCCGCATCAATGGTGAGGCGTCTGTGTCACTCATCGCGTCGGTCTCGATGTGGTTCGTCGGTTAGGGTGGGGGATATACGGCCGGTGACTTTTTCGAGCGAGTGGCGTAATCGTTCTAAGTCCACCTCAGCTTCCTGCAGCGCTTTGGTTTTTCGGCGGAGTTCGATACGGCTCCGCACCCATGGAGGAAAGAGAAGGATGCCGGAGACCAGCAGCCCCACCGCGAACCCCGCCAGGACGGGCTTATAGATCGGCGTCGAGGCTGCAAAGAGACCAAAGAAGTACCGGAGTGTGACTTCCTGTTCCTGGTTCTGAAGGAAAAAAGCCAGGGAGAGGAGCAGAAGAACTCCGACCAGAATCAGTCTAATCATGGCCTCGTTGTTTTCTCTCTGTTCAAGGCCCGGCATAGTGACGCTCGATGCACCCTGCAGGTCTTGCTGTACTGCATGCGCGCAAGGGTGAGGACCTCGTCAGACTTCGGCCCGGTCACGCTCAACTGAATCGTCCGGCTCCGCGCGGCACAATGGTTCAGCGCAATCTCGATCCGGTCCTGCGGCAGCGCGGCAAGGCCCTTGTCGGCCCATTCTATTGCCGTTACGGTCTGGCCGGAGAAATACTCGATCAGTCCAGTCGATTCAAGCTCGCGGGGCGAGCGGATACGGTACAGATCCACGTGGGCAAGCGGCAGGCGCCCTTGATCATATTCGTGAATCACGACGAATGTCGGGCTGCTGATTGCCGTCGGCGATGCGCCCAGACCCTGCGCAATTCCGCGAACGAGCGCCGTCTTGCCTGCTCCGAGCGGTCCGTAGAGCGCGATCGTTTCTCCCCCGCGAAGCACGCGGCCGATCACTTGGCCTAGCCGATCAGTGTGCCGGTGCGATGTGGACACCAGTTTCCACGGCCGGCTGGATGCTGGTGCGCGGCGAGCGGCGGGCTGTTTCGCCTTGGCTGGCCGGGTCACGTTAGGTCGTTTTAGTCCGCTGGAGCGCATAAGGAATCTGAGCGATTAGGTCACTAGCGAGCATCCCGGGCTGCCCGAGGTGTTGGGAGGCCAAGTCGCCGGCCGATCCATGAAAATAGGTCGCGGCACAGGCGGCGTCCCATGCGGGGACCCCTTGCGCCAGTAAGCCGACGATCATGCCGGTCAAGACATCACCGGTTCCGGCGGTGGCCATACCGGGATTACCGGTCGGGCAAATGGCGACAAGCCCATCGGGGCGGGCGATGACGGTTCGCGCGCCTTTTAAGACGACGAACACGCCGCGTTCTCGGGCAAACCGTCTGGCCGTGCCTATTCGGTCTGCGTTAACGCTCTGTGTGGTGGCATCGACTTCGAGCCGGGCCATCTCGCCAGGATGCGGGGTGAGAATGGGTGGAGTTTTACACTCGGTCAGCAACGAGGCCCGGCCGGCCAAGGCATTGAGCGCATCGGCATCGAGGACGGAGGGCCGATCCAGATGCTTCATGAGCGACTGCACGAGTTCGACGGTTTCGTGATGTGTCGAGAGCCCAGGACCGATGGCGATCGCCGTGCGTGCCTGGATAAAGGCTAAGACACGATCGAGTCCTGAGCGGGCCAGTGTACGTGCCTTCGTCTCCGGGAGAGGCATCGTCATCGCTTCCAGTAACTTTGCTTCCAGTACATCGTTGACACTGCTGGGGGTGGCCACGGTCACCAGGCCGGCTCCAACGCGGAGTGCCGCATGGGCCGCCAATGCCGCCGCGCCGGTTTTCCCCACGGACCCTGCAATAATCCCCGCATGGCCAAAGATTCCTTTATGTGCGGAGGGCACGCGTTCCGGTAGAGACTGAAAAGCACTGTCGCTTGTCAGGAGCAGGGTCCGGCTCTCGATGGCATCCACGTAGGCGGGTGGAATGCCGATATCTACGA
The DNA here is from genome assembly GCA_041491905.1 of Nitrospiraceae bacterium. Classification (GTDB taxonomy): domain Bacteria; phylum Nitrospirota; class Nitrospiria; order Nitrospirales; family Nitrospiraceae; genus Palsa-1315. Next base: position 12,199 of record JBGPVY010000038.1, read on the forward strand.
CGCGGATTGCGCCGGCCTGGTCAATCCCTGCATCAACATAGAGGCCGAGTTTCGGGAGGCCACATGTGATGGTCAACGTGGCGCGGATCGCTCGCCCTAGGATGGCGCCGGTATCGGCATGGAGACCTGACGGGATATCAACCGCGATAACTGGCTTCCCGGCACTGTTGATGAGTTCGATGGCCTCACGATAGGTTCCGGTCACTTCGGAGGACAATCCAGTACCAAGGAGGGCATCGACGAGGATGTCGCTGGAGGCGAGGAGGGGCCGCGCCTGATCGGCAGACCGGAATCGAACGATCGCTGCTCGCCCCGCAACCCGAACGAGCCGACGATACATGGCTGCGGTATCGCGACTCAGGTCGGTGATCGGTGTGAGGAGCACCACGTGAATCCGAGCACATCGGCGGTGCAGCAGTCGAGCCACAACTAATCCGTCTCCTCCGTTGTTCCCTTTTCCGCAGAGGATGGTAATGGTCTTGCCTCGTGCTGGTCCACAGTGCTCCTCCAGATGCCTGACAATTCCCTCGCCGGCCCGCTCCATCAAGACGGTGCTGGGGACATGCGCTTCGATGATTGTGCGGCGATCGAGTGTCTGCATCTCGGTTCCGGTCACGATCTTCATCGGTGGCCTTGCGTGCGGGATCGATACCGCATGAGGAATCGGGTGAGCGCGGGGAGGAAAGAGATCTGTTGCCTACGTCGCAATATCATGACAAGGGCGAATCGCGTTGTCCATGGAGGAACGCAGAGTGTCGCACCGGCGCGATGGTTCAACTCAGCAACGCTTTCATCTCCCTAACGGCCTGGTCGAGGCCTACAAGAACCGCTCGGGCAATGATGCTGTGGCCGATATTGTATTCGACGATTTCCGGAATGTGAGTCAACCGCGTCAGGTTGCGATAGTCCAACCCGTGCCCGGCATTGACGCCCATTCCGAGTTTGTAAGAGAGCTTCGTGGCCTGCGTAATGGCTTCTACTTCCGCGTCGGCTTCTTTCGAGCGCCGGGCATTCGCATACCGGCCGGTATGGAGCTCGACGAAATCGGCTGAGACTCTGTGCGAGGCTTTGACCTGGGCCAAGTCCGGTTCGATGAAGAGGCTGACGGGAATGCCGCCATCCTGTAGCAGGGCCACAATTTGCTGGATACGATCTCTGTGGCCGGCCACGTCCAGGCCGCCTTCTGTCGTGAGTTCTTGACGCTGTTCCGGGACGAGCGTGACCATGTCCGGTTTTATGGTCAGGGCAATTTTGGCCATCGTCTCATCGGCGGCCATTTCCAGATCGAGCTTGGTGCGAATGAGTTCCCGCAAGAGGCGAAGATCGCGGTCTTGAATATGGCGCCGATCTTCTCTGAGGTGGACGACAATTCCGTCAGCCCCAGCCAATTCCACCAGCACGGCGGCGGCAAGGGGGTCCGGGTCGGTTCCACCACGGGCCTGGCGCAAGGTGGCCACATGGTCGATGTTCACCCCAAGTCGTGGCACGGATCCTCCGTTCTGCTATGTGGAGCAAGGAGAAACTGAGTTGCGTGATGAGTGCGAAAGGCGTTGCAGTTGTAACAGAAATTGACTGGGATGGGCAAGGACTAGGAGGGGGAGTTGGTGACGTGTTGTCCCAGTCAGTCTGAAGAGTCAGCATACCGAACCCCACAGAATCACGACATAATTTGACTCGATACGCTCCCCGCCATTAGAATAGGCCCCCTGATGCGGCGGAGGGTGGTCTCTCGATGCCTCCGTGCTTGTGAGGATTACTGACAGGGGACCCGATGGGACTAGGCGACGGATTTTATCGCATCAAGCGGCTACCGCCTTATGTGTTTGCCCAGGTGGAGAGCCTCAAGCTCGAGGCTCGTCAACAGGGCGAAGACATTATCGATTTCGGAATGGGGAATCCTGACCAACCGACACCAAGCCATATTGTCGAGAAGATGATCGAGGCGGCGCGGAAGGGGAAAAATCACCGCTACTCGGCCTCGCGCGGGATTACGAAACTGCGGCATGCGATCGCTGGTTGGTACAAGCGGAGTTACGATGTCGATCTGGATCCTGAGACCGAGACCATCGTTACGATCGGCTCCAAGGAAGGATTGGCACATTTGGCACTGGCCTTGATCGGGCCCGGCGACGTCGTCCTGACGCCGACGCCGACCTATCCCATTCATATGTATAGTTTCATCATTGCGGGCGGAGAAGTTCGTGGGATCGAGCTGCGTCCGGACAGTGACTTCTTCGACGACTTACAACGGGTCTATCGCCAGACCTTCCCGCGGCCGAAGATCTTGGTCATCAATTTCCCCCATAATCCCACCACCGCCGTGGTGGATCTCGGGTTTTTTAAGAAGATCGTCGCCTTTGCAAAAGAACATAACGTGATTGTCGTTCATGACCTCGCCTACGCCGACTTGGTGTTCGACGGATATAGGGCGCCGAGCTTCCTGCAGGTTTCCGGGGCCAAGGATGTCGGCGTCGAGTTCTATACCCTCTCCAAGGCCTACAACATGCCTGGTTGGCGCGTGGGCTTTTGTTGCGGTAATCGCGAGGTTGTCGGAGCCTTGGCCAAGATCAAGAGCTATCTGGATTACGGTATTTTCCAGCCTCTGCAGATTGCCAGCGTCATTGCACTCAATGGACCACAAGATTGTGTCAAGGAGACGGTGCACCGCTACCAGAAGCGTCGTGATGTGTTGGTGAGCGGACTGAATCGCATCGGGTGGCAGGTGAACAAGCCCGTGGCCACCATGTTCGTATGGGCCAGGATTCCGTTGCCCTATCGATCGATGGGGTCGTTGGAGTTTTCGAAGCTCCTACTCCGCGAGGCGAAAGTGGCCGTGTCTCCCGGGATCGGGTTTGGTGAAGGCGGGAACGAGTATGTGCGGTTCGGCCTCGTCGAAAATGAACATCGCACGAGACAAGCCGTTCGAGGCATTCGCAAATCCCTGAAGCTTGAGGGGTCGGAAGCATGATTTCACGCGTGGGCGTCGGCATCATTGGGTTCGGAACGGTTGGGACGGGTGTCGCGAAGATTCTCTTGGGGAATGCCGCCTTGATCAGCCGCCGGGTCGGTGTGCCGATCGAAATCATTCGGATTGCGGATCTCGATGTGATACGTGACCGAGGTTTGGCCCTGCCGCCCGGCCTCCTCACGACCGATGCGAAGCAGATTCTCACCGATCCTTCGATCGATATCGTCGTTGAGTTGATCGGTGGCTGCGATGTTGCCAAACGCATAATTCTTGAATCCATTGCGGCAGGCAAACATGTCGTCACCGCCAATAAGGCTTTGCTCGCGTTACACGGAGAAGAAATATTTGCCGCGGCTTCTAGCAAGGGCGTCGACCTAGGTTTCGAAGCGAGCGTGGGCGGGGGAATTCCCGTCATCCAGGCATTGAGGGAAGGGCTGGCGGCCAACACCATCCAATCCATTTATGGAATCATCAACGGGACGGCCAATTACATTCTCTCGCGCATGACCCGTGAAGGCCAGAGTTTTGAGACGGTGCTCGACGAAGCGAAACAGGCCGGTTATGCCGAAGCGGATCCGACATTCGATGTGGCCGGGATTGATTCGGCGCACAAGCTGGCGATCCTGGTGGCGCTGGCCTATGGAACACCGGTCAACGTTAAAGATGTATACACAGAGGGGATCACCCACATTACGCCGCTCGATATCGCGTACGCCAAAGAGTTTGGTTGTACGATCAAGCTGCTGGGTATTGCCAAGCTGGTTGGCAATGAAATCGAAGCCCGAGTGCATCCCACGATGCTGCCTTCCTCGTCTCCAATCGCCCAAGTCGGAGGAGTCTACAACGCGATTCAACTTGTCGGCGATGCCGTGGGCGACGTGGTGCTCTATGGCCAGGGCGCGGGGTCCATGCCGACCGGCAGTGCGGTGGTCGGCGATCTCATCGCCATCGCGCGCAATCTGTTGAAGGGAGCGGTTGGGCGAGTGCCGCCCGTTTCGTTCCAGCAGGACCAGCGTCGTCCGCTTCGGATGCGGACGATGGAAGAAATCAGCTCGCTCTATTACCTCCGCTTTATGGTGTTGGACCGCCCCGGCGTCTTGTCGCAAATCGCAGGGGAGTTGGGCCGGTGTGGTATCAGTATCTCGTCCGTCCTTCAACAAGGACGACGCGAAGGGCAGACGGTCCCGGTCGTGATCAAGACCCATACCGCCACGGAGCGCGATGTCCAAACGGCATTGCGAGCGATCAATCGCATGGCCTTCATCTCCGAGCCCACCACCTTGATCCGGGTCGAGGGCAAGGACGAGTAA
>JBGPVY010000246.1:0-4459 GCA_041491905.1 Nitrospiraceae bacterium
CTCATCTGGCGGTTCGGAATTTGGATGGTAATGGGCACCAGATCGGTATCGTCGGTAACCCGGAAGAAATCGAACCGGTATTCAAAACTCAATTGGTCGCGGACGATTCGCGACGTCACCTGGGCTTCCAGATCCTTGAACTTCACTGGCGGCGCCTGTTGAACTTTGGCCCAGGTCGTCAGACGCGTGAATTCTTCCAGGCTCTCCGGCCGCATGCCCACACCCTTACCTAACGTCGTGCCATCTGTGTTCTGAAAGCGGTCCACCTTGCTCGACATCCCCATGCTTTCCATCGTCGTCGGTCCAGCACCGGGGACATGAGCCAAAGCGTCTTTCTCCCCAGGGTCGAGGCTCAGGTGATATTCCCCGGCCATGGAACTATCCACAAATTCCAGGATGATGTCGGAGCCGATCCCCTCCAGGTATCGGTAGCGCCACTGTTCAAACGGGAAAGTCGCGGTTTCGCCGCCACCTTCGGATTGCGGGCGCTGATAAGATCCGCCGGCGGGATGCGACTCGATTTCGTCAGGCTTGCCCCAGATGATGTAGATCCGGCCGCGATCGGTCCTCCAGCCGGGAACGCCAGAGGCAAAATGTTCGTTGGCGTAGGCGATCCTGCGGTAGTGCTCTTCTTTGAATTCGTTTTCCGGGGTATCCGGCGTGGGATCACGGCGCAGCCAGAATTGCTCGATGAACTGCTCGCGCTCCTCGTTGGTTTGCAAACGCAAGAAAGCCTGACGTTCCTCGGGGCTGATGATATAGGTGACGTCGTCGCTCAGCCACTTCTTGTAGGGCGTATCAAGTTCCTTAAAAAGCTGACGATCGCTCCTCTTGTGGTCTTTGCCCTTCTTCTGTTCAGATTTGTCCGCTTGGGGATCCTGTGCGCGCAGGCCAGGAGATAGCAGAAGTCCCCCGGCGAAGAAAGTGAGCAAAAATGGCTTAAAGACCTGCCTCATAACGACACCCCTAGCCCTAGGTAGAGCTGAATTCTAGCCTGGCCGCAAGTACAGGTCAATGTTAGTTTTCCCCCGACAGTCCCGTTAGTGGTAAGAGGTCGTTAGTGCGGCAAGGGTTGCTTGCCCGAACCCAAAGCGCTTTCCTTTTCGACCCTGTGGCCTTATCATGAATGCCTCGTTTTGGGTGGGCTCATCAGGGGTCCCGCAGGAGCAAGAGAAGAGGGGCTGGTTAGTCTTGGCTATATCCATGCCTTTCCGCTTCTCATTTTGAGCGTGGAGAAACTTTTTGCCTGCCTGCGTCGTATGAAAATAGAGAGGGAGGCCTGTTCCCGAAAGCCGTCTCGGACAGGAGTCTTGCCATGAAGAAGTGGAAAAAAATTGTGATCGGTGTCGGTGTCCTGGTGGTCTTGGCCGTGGTCGTTGCGGTCAGCATCCAGCAGGCGAACAAGGGTGTCGTGGCGGTGCAGACCGGGAAAGTGGTCCTTCAGGATCTAACTTCTCTAGTCACTGCCTCGGGTGAGGTACGCCCCAAGACCTACACGAATGTGCTTGGCGAAGGATTTGGGAAAATCACGGATATCGTGGTGAAGGAAGGCGACTACGTCAAGAAAGGCGACGTGCTGATGAAGCTTGAAAATATCCAGCCGACCGCCGACGTGGACGCGCAACAGGCGGCGAGCCATTCCGCCGAATCAGGCGTCAAGTCCGCGGAGGCGAATTTCAAGTCGGCGCAGGCCACGCTCGCCCAGCGCCAGGCGGACCTGGAAAAAGCCAAGTTTGACTGGGCGCGCGGCCAAGACCTTTATACTGCGCAATTGATCGCCAAACAGGAATACGACGCGCGCAAGTCTTCTTACGACAGCGCCGCGGCTGCGGTGCAGGTTGCGCAAGCCCAACTGCAACAGACACGCGCCGTGCTCGAACAAACGGGCTCGATCCTTCAGCAGAATCAAGCCATCCTCGTCCATAGCCGCGACGTATTGCGGAAAACCACTTATCGGGCGCCCATTTCGGGGCTGGTCACCTACATCGCGGTGCGAGTGGGCGAGAACGTGGTCCCCGGCATTCAGAATGCCGAGGGCAGTTATCTGATGACGATTTCCGATATGTCAGTGGTTACCGCAGAAGTGAAGGTGGATGAGACCGACATCACAAACGTGAAGAACGGCGAACCCGCGGATGTGACCATCGACGCACTTCCAGGAAAGGTTTTCACCGGGCACGTGACGGAGGTTGGGAACCAGGCGGTTCTGCGCTCCTCGGGCCTTGCGACCACACAGACCACAGCAAACACACAGGAAGCGCGGGACTTCAAGGTGGTTGTGACACTCGATAGTCCGCCCTTAGGCCTGCGTCCTGGGCTCTCCTCGACCGCCAAGATCAAGACGGCACAGAAAAAGAACGTGCTGGCGATACCGATCCAGGCTCTTGCTGTGCGCACACGCCGGGAATTGAAAGAAGCCGAATCGCATGCGAACAAGAAAGACAAAACAGATGTGACGCTGGCTGCGGCGAAGCCAGACACCACCGCCACGGGCAAGGAAGAAGTCCAGGGAGTTTTCGTCCTCCGGGGCAAAAAAGCTGAGTTTGTTCCGGTGCAAACCGGAATCACCGGCGTGACCGACATCGAAGTGACCAGCGGACTGAAGGAAGGCGATGAGATTGTTACCGGCAGCTACAAAGCGCTGCGCACGTTGAAGCCGGGAACCACGGTCAAGGTGGACAATTCCGCGCCGAAGCCGGGAGAAGAACAGGGCTAGGCAGCGTCTAATCTTCCAGGAGAGATCGAATGTCGGTTGGGGAAGTCACAACGCCTGACTCGTTTCGCCAGGACCTGGTGGCAAACGGCATTGTCATCTGCACCAGAGATCTCTGGAAGACCTATGAGATGGGTTCGGAACAAGTTCACGCGTTGCGCGGCGTGGGCCTCGACATCAACAAGGGGGAATATGTCGCCATCATGGGTCCCTCGGGATCGGGTAAATCGACCCTCATGAATCTGATCGGCTGCCTCGATACACCGTCAAGCGGCAAGTACTGGCTGGCCGGGCGCTTGGTCAGTGAGCTCGATGACGACGAGCTCGCCTACATCCGCAACAAGGAAATCGGATTCGTATTTCAAACGTTCAATTTGCTGCCGCGCGCCACTTCTCTGCACAATGTCGAGTTGCCGCTGATTTACAACGGCACGCCGTCCGAAGAGCGCATGGATCGAGCGAAGAAAGCTCTTGCGCAGGTGGATTTGACCGATCGCATGATGCACAAGCCGAATGAGCTTTCCGGCGGGCAACGGCAGCGGGTAGCGATTGCACGCGCCTTGGTCAACAACCCTTCCATCTTGCTGGCGGACGAGCCGACCGGTAACCTCGATTCGCAGACCGGCGAAGAAATCATGGCTCTCTTCAAGCGGTTGCACGAACAGCACAATACAATTATCTTGGTTACGCACGAGCAGGACATCGCCGCTCACGCCCACCGCATCATCCGTCTTCGCGACGGCCACATTGAAACCGACCAGCGCGTCAAGTAGCTTGCGTGCTTAGTCCGCCATGTGAAGAAGGAACTTCGACTGAGTTGTTTTTCCCCGACGTAGAACTACCCTACCCCGCGGCATGTAAATTATAAGTATAACAAGACTTGTGCGGCAATCCACTGCGGGAAAGTGGACTGCCTGAATCGAGGTCTTTACCAGTACCTGGGTACCGAAATTGCCGAGCGTAAAAAGGACCAAGCACCCATAGGCTCGGTCGCTTGCCTAAAATAATCTGACTTCGTCAGTGCAGAGCTCGAAACGCGGAGGGTGCAAGCGATGGCGAAGTCTTGGTGGTGCGTGGATTGCCGAACACCCGTGGCATTGAGCAGGCACGGCCGGTGCGATGTGTGTGATTCAAACGCCGTGGATAAGATCGAGCAGGCAATGGCGCACAGAATTTTCACGCCTGCTCCCGCCAAAGCCGAAAACGTATCTCTTCGCGTCGCTGCCTACTGATCGTGTCCGCCGCTTGCGGCCTGCAGCGGCTAGAAGAAACATCGCTCAGCCTGAAGACAATTCCAGCTATTGAGCGGATGAAACCGCTTTCACCAGGCGGAAGTAAAACTCCACGCCTTCGTAGAACGACGACACGGGGACGCGCTCGTCCCGACCGTGCGAACGGTCGTCGTTAATATCGTTGAAGATTCCTGAAATTCCGTAGGTGGGAATCCCCGCCGCACGGGCAATTGCGCCATCGCTTGCTCCCGTCTCCATCACCGGCACAACCGGCACGCCCGGCCACATCTCTCCACTCACTTTTTCCAGCGCACCCATCAGATCAGGACGCAGGGGCGACGGCGGACTCGGAATAGCTCCGGTACCAAGGCCGGTGAGTTGGGTGACCGAGATCTGAGAATCGTCGAGGACTCGCACGAGGGTATCGCGCACTTCCTCAACCGAGTGACCCGGCAATATGCGGCAGTTAACGATGGCACGCGCCATCTGCGGCAGGGCGTTATTGGCATGGCCC
>JBGPVY010000287.1:0-3399 GCA_041491905.1 Nitrospiraceae bacterium
CTCAATGAAGGGCAGTTTGAACGCAAGCTCTATGTCATTCGCAAGCGGGTGGAACACGCCGTCCGCGAATCGGCCATTCAGGGGCGTGATTACTTCTACATCTCAAGCCTGTCGGCGAACACCATCGTGTACAAGGGGTTGTTGCTCCCGGATCAGATGTCTGCGTACTACCAGGACTTGAAGGATGAGCGCCTGACGAGCGCGCTCGCCCTCGTGCATTCCCGTTTCAGTACGAACACGTTCCCCACCTGGCCGCTGGCACATCCCTATCGCTACATTTGCCATAACGGCGAGATCAATACGCTCAAGGGCAACGTGAATTGGATGCGCGCCCGGCAAGGCCGGCTCAACTCCGAACTGTTCGGCCAGGATTTGGCCAAGCTCTATCCGATCGTCTCCGAGCAGCAGAGCGACTCCGCCTGTCTGGACAATGCCGTGGAATTCCTGACCATGGGAGGCCGCTCCCTCCCCCACGTGATGATGATGCTGATTCCCGAACCCTGGGTCGCGAATCCGCAAATGGATCTCGATCGGCGGGGGTTCTATGAGTATCACGCGGCGATGCAGGAGCCCTGGGACGGTCCGGCGGCGGTCTGTTTCACCGACGGCAAGTTCATCGGCGCGACGCTCGACCGCAACGGTCTTCGTCCCTGTCGCTATCAAGTGACGACGGACGGCCTGGTGATTTTGGCCTCGGAAGCGGGTGTGCTGCCGATGGATGTCCGGAAGATCAGGCAGAAGGGGCGTCTCATGCCGGGCCGGATGTTCATGGTCGATACCGTGCAAGGGCGCATCATCGATGACGAGGAAGTAAAGGCCGAGATCGTGAGCCGCAAGCCCTACCGGTCCTGGGTCACCGAATATCGGATTTCGCTCGACGAGTTGCCCGATCCCAGCAATGTGCCGCAGCCGGACCACCCGACGATCCGCCAGCGCCAGCAGGCCTTTAGCTACACCGTCGAAGAGTTGAAGATGGTCATCACTCCCATGGTGGTGGAGGGGCAGGAAGCGGTCTCTTCGATGGGCACGGATACGCCGTTGGCGGTGTTATCCGATCGGCCGCAACTGCTCTTCAAGTATTTCAAGCAGCTGTTCGCCCAGGTGACCAATCCGCCGATCGATCCGATCCGCGAAGAACTGGTGATGTCGCTGACGACCAGCATCGGGCCCAAGCCGAATCTGATGCATGAGCATCCGGAGGCCTGCCGCCGCATCCGGGTCAAACAGCCGATTCTGACGAATGCCGAGCTCCAGAAGATTCGCGAGATCGCCGATCCGCATTTTAAGAGCAAGACGCTCAAGATGCTCTTCAAGGTGGCCGAGGGGCCTGAAGGGCTCGGGGAAGCAGTCGACGATCTCTGTCGGCAGGCGTCCCAGGCTATTAAAGAAGGCTACAAGTTTCTGATCCTGAGCGATCGCGGTGTCAACGAAGAATGGGCGCCGATTCCGAGCCTCCTTGGCATCGCGTCCGTTCACCATCACCTTGTGCGAGACTGCACGAGGACCGAAGTCGGCCTCATCGTGGAAACCGGCGAGCCACGCGATGTGCACCACTTTGCCTGTTTGATCGGCTATGGAGCCGGGAGCGTGAATCCGTACCTCGCCTTCGAGTCGATCGTGGACATGGACCGCGATGGCTACTTCCCTGAGGGGTTGGACGCACAGACCGCGGAAGGCAAGTTCATCAAGGCAATCAATAAGGGGCTGCTCAAGATCTTCTCGAAGATGGGCATCTCGACGGTGCAATCCTACTGCGGCGCGCAGATCTTTGAAGCCATCGGATTGAATCACGAACTCATTGGCCGTTACTTCACCGGCACGCCGTCGCGCGTGGAGGGGATCGGCATCCGCGAGGTCGGCGAAGAGACGCTTCGACGGCATCGCATGGCGTATGAGCCGGCACCGATACGACAACTCGATTTCGGCGGGGAGATCCACTACCGCATCCAGGGCGAGCACCACAACTGGAATCCAGACACGATTTATAAGCTGCAGCGCGCGACGAGGGCCAACGATCCGAAGACCTTCGCCGAGTTTTCCCAGCTCGTGAACGACGAGAGCAAGCGGCGATCAAATCTGCGCGGGCTGCTCGAGTTCAAGTTCCTGCGGGACCCTATTCCTGTCGAGGAAGTGGAATCGGCGAAGGATATCGTCAAGCGGTTCACGACGGGCGCCATGTCCTTCGGCGCGATCAGCAAGGAAGCGCATGAGACGCTGGCCATCGCGATGAACCGCCTGGGCGCCAAGAGCAACACCGGCGAGGGCGGGGAAGACCCCGAGCGGTTCACGCCGCTGCCCAACGGCGATTCGAAGAACAGCTATATCAAGCAGGTGGCCTCGGCACGATTCGGCGTCACGAGTCACTACTTGGTCAATGCGAAAGAACTCCAGATCAAGATGGCGCAGGGGGCGAAGCCGGGCGAGGGCGGGCAGTTGCCGGGCCACAAAGTCGATGAGATCATTGCGCGGCTGCGCTATGCCACGCCCGGTGTGCAGCTCATTTCGCCGCCGCCGCACCACGACATCTATTCCATCGAAGATCTGGCGCAGCTCATTTTTGATTTGAAAAATTCCAGTCCGGACGCGGCAGTGTCCGTCAAGCTTGTGGCGGAAGTGGGTGTCGGCACGGTTGCGGCCGGGGTGGCCAAAGCTCATGCGGACAAGGTGCTCATCAGCGGCGACTCCGGCGGCACCGGCGCGTCTCCGCTCTCGTCCATCAAGTATGCGGGGGTCCCTTGGGAATTGGGTCTGGCCGAAACGCATCAGACCCTCGTGCTCAACGATCTGCGGGGTCGTATCCGGGTGGAAACCGACGGGCAGATGAAAACCGGGCGCGACGTGGCGATCGCCACCTTGTTGGGCGCCGAGGAGTTTGGATTCGCGACCGCGCCCTTGATCGTCGAAGGCTGCATCATGATGCGGAAGTGCCACCTCAATACCTGTCCCGTCGGCATTGCGACCCAGGACCCGGCCTTGCGAAAGAAATTTGCCGGGCAGCCGGAACACATCGTGAATTTCTTTTTCTTCGTCGCGGAAGAACTGAGGCAGATCATGGCCAAGCTTGGATTCCGCACCGTCAACGAGATGGTCGGACGTGTGGATAAGTTGAAAGTACACAAGGCCATCGACCACTGGAAGGCCAAGGGGCTGGATCTTACCCCGCTCTTACACTCACCGGATGTGGGGCCGGAGATTGCCCGCTACTGTGTGCAGAAGCAGGACCACGGTCTCGCGGACGTGCTTGATAACAAGCTGATCGAGCTGTGCAAGCCGGCGTTGGAGCAGGGAGACAAGGTTATTCTCGATCTGCCGATTCGAAATGTGAACCGCACGGTCGGGACGATGCTCTCCAGCCGCGTGGCGAAAAAGTACGGGCTTGAGGGTTTGCCGGAGGACACC
>JBGPVY010000005.1:0-26951 GCA_041491905.1 Nitrospiraceae bacterium
AAAATGAAGGCCACTTTGATCGCAGCAGGATCCAATTCCCCAGCCACCCGATAGAGCTGAGACCAACGCAGTGCCTCGTTCGAGACACCCAAGATATGCTCCGAAGAGTAATACACGAGGATGGTGCCGAACAACGCGAGCGCAATGCCGACCGAGCTCAGGATTATATACCTCCAGCCGGCCTCCAGCGCTGCCTTGCTCCGGTCAAATCCGACCAGCAGCGCTGCCCAAAGGGTGGAGCCTTCGATAGCGATCCACATGATGGCGATGTTCTCTTGATTCACGCCCAGGAGCATGGCGGCGAGGTACAGGTCGAACAGGCAGAAAAACTGGCTGTAGCGTCTCAACGGCAGATGCCCGCGATCCATTTCCTCTCCCATATACCCCACGGCATAGAACGTCCCGCTGCTCCCCACGAAGCCAATGATCAGATCGAGCCATGCACTCAGCGCATCCGCCTGCAGAAAGTCCCCCACAGACACTTCGCCGGCAGCGATAACTTGTCCCGCAACCAGCGCGGCAGCGGCCAGCAGAGTCCCAGCCAGTGCACACTGAAGGACTTCGATGGCGCGCCGCTGTTGCACGAGCAGGCTTCCGAGTCCCGCCATCACCGGAGCCGCGACTAAAAGGGCCAGAGGCCAGGACATGCGGTGTTATTCCTTCAGGGTCGTGAGCTTGCTCGTATCCACGCTGTCGAAGGTGTCCTGCATCCGGTGGCTATAGATGCCGATGATCAGTACACCCACTAAGACATCGAAGAAGACACCTAACTCCACGATCAGAGGCATCCCATACGCAGCCGCCGTGGCTCCCAGGAACAAGCCATTTTCCATCACCAGGAAGCCGATCACCTGTGTCACCGCCTTCTTGCGCGCAATCATCATGAAAAAGCCGATCAGGATGATCGCCAGCGCGATCGCCAGCGAATCGCGGGTGAGTAAAAAGCCCAGCGGAATGATGGGCTGGGTGATGAAGAACGCCAGGATCACGAGCGCGCCACAGATCAATAACCCGGTCGGCACGTTCACGTTCATTTGGAGTTCACGTTTTACATTCAACCGCTCGATGACCCGCTTCAGAATCCGCGGGATGACCACAACCTTGACGACGATGGTGAGAGCGGCGGCGATGTAAATGTGATGAATACCCGTGAGAAACGCGACGAGGGCTACTGTCAGGGCCAGAAAAACCGACTGGAGGGCGAACAAATCGACACAGGCAGAGAGCCGCCGCTGCGCCACAATTGCAAAGCACGTCAGCAGTAACAGCGCCGAGCCTAAATCCACCATTTGAGATCCGATGAGCGGAGTCAACAGCGGCATGTCATCCTCGCAAGACGTAGAAGAAGACCAACCCAAGCAGCGCCAGGATAAACGCGACTCCCAGCAAGTCCGTCACTCTGAATAAACGCAGCTTCGCAAACATCGATTCGATCACGCCGAACAGCACAGCTAACCCCGAGACTTTCACGAGATAGGCCGCCAGGCCAATGCTCAGCGCGGCCGGCTCCAAACTCGTCGCAATTCCCCACGGTGCGAACACGTTGGCGATCAAAGTGAGAAACACCAGCAACTTGAGTCCGGCTGCCCATTCGATCAGCGCCAGGTAGCGTCCCGAGTATTCCAGGATCATCGCCTCATGGATCATGGTCAGTTCCAGGTGAGTGGCCGGATTGTCCACCGGCACACGGCCGGTTTCGGCGATGGCCACGATAAAGAGGGCTGCCAGTGCCATCAGATATGGCGACGGGTCCGTCGCGATACCTTCCAACAGCGCGGTCTTATGAACAATGGTGCTCAAGTTGGTGGATCCCTTGGTCAACGCAATTGCAAAGATAGAAAGGATCATTGCCGGTTCGGTCAGGGAAGCGACGATGGCCTCACGGCTGCTTCCCATCCCACCGAAGGCTGAACCGGCATCGAGGCCGGCCAACATCAGGAAGAACGTCCCCAGCGCCAGTAAATACACGAGCGCGATAATGTTGCCGGCAAAGTTGAGCGGCGTACTGGAAACAAAAATGGGGACCAACAACCCGGCGGCCAGCGTAGAAGCAAATACAATGTACGGCGTCGCGGTGAAGATCCACGAGGTCGTGGTGGAGACCACCGGCTGCTTACGGAAGAGCTTGGCGAGATCCGCATAGGGCTGAAAGACACTGGCTCCCCGCCGTAATTGCAGACGCGCCTTCACCTTCCTGATCAGCCCCACGATGAATGGTGAGACGGCCAGTAAGACGACCGTTTGGGCAACAACGAGAATAATGGCTTGCAACATCGGGTTACACCGCAAATAACAGCAAGACGATGAGTGTGACGAAGATATACGCCAAGTACAGGTGCAGACTTCCCCCCTGAATCACTCGTAGGCGCTCGGCCATGCCGATGAAGAACGCGACCACGGGATCGTAGAGATATTTCTGGAAGACCGGCTCGATGTGAAACTCGAAGCGCCGGCGTTTGGCGAAGTACCGCGACTCTTCAAGCAACTCCGTCTCCAACTTCACCGTCGGCTGATAAAGCGTGCTGAAGACTCGCTTGATCGGCTGAATAAAGCCGGTCGCGGTGTATTCCATCCGGGGTGTGAGGTTGATCCCACAGCCCCAGGTCTTGTAATAGCGCTTTTTCACAAGACCACCGAACACCACTACGAGCCCGAGCCCGAGCATCGACAGCACCACCAGCAGCAGAGCCAAGACTGGCGTTGAGAGGCTGGAGAATTCCACATTCACCGGGGCCAGCGCCCAGCCATCCAGCGCCAGCACTTTCCCCTCGATCGACATGCCCGCAAATGGTGAGACCACCCGGTCCAACATCGGGACGACGACCATGGGCGCGAGGCCGAGCAACACGCAGACCACCGCCAGCATGCCCATCGCGATACGCATGGTGATCGGCACTTCCTCCGCCTGTCGCGCATGGGAGCTCCGCGGCAGGGCCAAAAAAGAGATCCCGAATGCCTTGACGAAACAGGTCAGAGCCAACACGCTGGTCAGGGCCAGCATCGCCGCGGCTAGCGGAAGCATGAGTTTCAGCAAAACGGTTGGGATGTGAAAACTGAGGAAGAGACTTTGGAAGACCAGCCACTCGCTGACGAATCCGTTGGTGGGAGGCAAGGCGGAAATCGACACGGACCCGATCAAAAAAAAGACCCCGGTCCAAGGCATGCGTCGGAGCAGGCCGCCATACTCCTCCATGTTGCGCGTGTGGGTGGCATAGAGCAGCGAGCCGGCGCCTAAGAACAGCAGCGCCTTGAACATGGCATGGTTGATCGTATGATAGAGCCCGGCCAGCAACCCCAGGGCAGCAAATTCTGTGAGCCCGTAGGTCTGAAAGATCATGCCGGCGCCGATGCCCAACAGGATGATGCCGATGTTCTCCACACTGTGGTACGCGAGCAGGCTTTTGAGATCATGTTCCATCAGCGCATACATCACGCCCAACAATGCTGACACCGCGCCGATGACCAGCACGACAAATCCCCACCACCAAGGGAACTGGCCCCCAAGGAAATCGAAATACAGCCGCACGAGCGCGTAGATGGCGGTCTTGATCATCACGCCCGACATGAGCGCCGAGATATGCGACGGCGCCGCCGGATGCGCGTAGGGCAACCAGACGTGGAGCGGCACAATACCCGCTTTGGTGCCAAAACCGATCAGGGCCATCAGAAAAACCAGGGTTCTCATCCCTTCGGGCAAGGGCTGCTCCGGATGACGGAAAGCCTCGAACGAGAACGACCCACCTGCTTGGAAGAAAATCAAAAAGGCCAGGATGATGAACGCCGTTCCGACATGCGTCATGATGAGGTAGAACAAACCCGCGTAACGCACCTCGGCCTTCTCGTGCTCCGTCACCACGAGGAAATAGGACAGCAACGACATGAGTTCCCACACGATCAGGAAGAAGAACCCGTTGTCGGCGATCACGACGAGGATCATCGCGAGAAGAAACCCGTTGAAGAGTGAACCGAGCACAGCAATCGAAGCCCGCCCGTAGAATTCGGTCACATACCCGAACGCATAGATGGAAGCGGCCAGACCGACCAGAGAGATGGTCAGCACGAATAGGGCGGCGAGGGGGTCAAGCCGGATCGCGAAGGTCAGAAGGGGAAGGGTCGAGGGTAAGGACAGTGTCAGTGGTGCGGAAGCGAAGAGGCCGGCGATGCCGAGGAGGATACCCGCTCCACTGGCCAAGCCCGCGAGCCCATGGGCGAACACATTTTGGACTCGCGGCTTGCCCGTCAGACATGGCGGCAGGATGATTCCGCCCAGATACAGCACGAGCATTGTGACGAGGAGAATCGTCATATCATCTGAGAAGAAGCACTGATGGTGTTATTAGTAGAGTGGGATATTAGCACACGCAGGGCATTTCAACCGGTCCGATATCAATCACCCAGGAAGACTCTGCTCTTGCGACTCACGTCGTAAGGAGATCTATCTCACCGCCGGAGTTTCATTGTGAGAACTGCATCAATCGCGACCATCTGCACCTATCGCGTCTGGCGAATTAGGGTGGGCACGATGTGGTTCTGGGCATCGTCGGTGATGCCGAACCGGGTATAGGGCTTGTCCACCATCTCGTTGGCGTAGAGGCGACCGGTAGGCGCGGGGATTCTTATGTCCACCTTCGCTTGGCTCTTCGGCTGGATGGTGATGGTCTGTTCCTTCGTGCCGCCGAGGTACGGATGCCAGATCACCATCTTGTAGGTGCCGGGAGGGATGTCGCCGATTTCAAACCGGCCATCCTGGTCGGTCAGCGCATAGTAGGGATTCTCCATCGCCAGTCCCCAGCTCTCCATGTAGGCATGGAAGCCGCATTGCATGACGAACACCCGGCGCCCTTTCGTCATGCCGACGAGCTGCTTCATCGGTTCGCCGGCCAGGTGCTTGTGATAGAGGGCGGCTTCGCTCCTGTCTTTGAGGTCTCGCGGGTGCTGCGGATTCATCGGCAGAGGCACGTTGAAGAGCACGCGTGGGCCAAGCTGAGAGGTCTCATAGGCCTGAATGTCGTGCATGACTGGATCCATATTCACGACGACCACGTCCTGTTTCTCACGCACCACGGTCGTAAAGGGAACGAATCGGCAATCCTTGGCTTCAATTCTCGGAGCATGCACGTGAGCGAAGGATTTTCCTTTCTCGATGTTTTCGAGATACACCACCACGTCGCGGAACTGTCCGGCTTGACCCACGTTGAAGGGCTGGAGCAGTCGCCACCCATGGCCATCGGAAATCCGCCCGCAGTAGATTTGATCAGGAAGCGTGATCAGGTTATAGCCCTTCGGCCGTGGCACCTTGCCCTCCAGCGTCACGGTGCCGACGAGGGTTCCACCCTCCGATACGATTGTATCTTCATACGCCCAGGCCATTTCCCCAGCTCCAGCAAGCGCGGCAATCAGCGCGGCACATAGATATCTCATAGCCTTCTCCTCTGGTTCTCTGAATGGTTCTTGATGAGCGACAGGCTGATGCCACTTCTAGGAGGGTCTCTTCCGCTTTAACCGTTCAACGGCATCCACTATACGTTGAATCGTAGCGGCTGTCAGGTCACGGATCGTGATGTGTGCCTCGTCATCGCCATTGAAGGTACAGAGCGCGATGGTGAAACAGTTGGTTCCACCACGGATGATCTTCAACGCGATATTGGACTGGTGGCAATGGACGCCGACGAAGAGACAGACATCGATCTTGTTCTGCCAAATGGTCAGATTCGGATGGTTCGGGTTGATCTCCTTCTCCGGAACAATCTTCGGGTACTTCGGCCGGTAATCCGGCATCGGAATGAGCTTGGCCGGAATCGCCTTGGCTAATGCCTTGATGACCTTCGCCTCTTGCTGGGCCTGTTCATTCCAAGCCCACAGCACCAACGGTCCGGGGAAAATTGTGGGATTCTTGGCATGGAGGAGCCGCCATGCTGCCTCGTCAATCGCCTGTTGCTCGGCGACGACCTTACCCAAGACCAGGCCTTCTCCCTTCGACGGCAGCACGACCCCCCGTGATGAAACGGGAGTGGCCAAATAGCCTTCCGGACCAACGGTCATTTCATGCTGATTCATCCCGAGCTCCTTTCGATCGGTTGTCGTATGTTGCTCCAAGGTCTTCCCTCATAAACAAGTCCATCGCCGTCAGGGTCATTCCCTTATCCGGCATCACCACAGAGGGTCGAAACGAGCAGGCCTCCTCGATGCGGTCCGCATGCGCCCTTGTTTGACCGGATTCCACCACCACCACGCGTTTTACGGTACCCGCGAACGACTCCAACTGCGCCACCGGCAACGGGACAATCTGCCTGGGATACAAGGCGGCTACGCTCATGCCGAGATTCCGGCACAGCGTCAGTGCGTCACGAACCACTCCTTGGGTCGCCCCCCAGGCGATAAACCCGACCTCCGCACCGTCCTCCCCCTCACGCTCGGCCCGCATGGTCGCGGTCCCATCTTCTTCAGCTCCGTCGATTCCGTCTGCGATATCCGCTTTTTCCCCATTCATGGCCGCTGCCAATGCTCCGACCCCGACACTTTCGAGACGTGCCGTGAGGACCTCTTCGACCACGACTCCCACCACACCGGCCAGATTCGCCCCGACCAATCGATGTCCTACGACCAACAGTCGCAATGCGTCGGCCGCATCAGCCGCGACAAGGATTCTCGGGTTGGAGCAGCCATTCAGCGAGGACAAGATTGAGGCCTCATCTCCACGAAACAGCGCGAAGACTTTTCCGTGCGGGCCTCGATAGGCCTGGACGTCTGGAAACTGCTCGCTGTGCAACACCGAGACCATCTTGTCGGCCATCGTGAGGTGTCTGGCGATCCACTGTGTCGGTGATCGTTCCAGCTCGCCGGCGCAGTCCCCTGCAGACTCGCAGTGACTCGCGGCAAACCCCAGTTTCACGGTGTTCTCCGGACTCAGTACGATGCGCGCATCACCGCGCGCAACGAGGGGAAGGGAATAGATGTCATGCTTGACGAGCGAACGGGAAGCGAACTGATACCCGCTGTCGAACAAACGGGATGCCGAGAGGGATTTCAGACAGACCTGTCGGGCCTCCTCGGAGAAGCCGAGCAGCTGGGCCAGCACTCCCATCGCCACAACCCCTTTCCCCCCTGTGTCCTGGCTGTACTGCGCGTTCAGTTCCCGGAGAGGAACCGGGTAGGCAATGATCCCGTCAGGCAGGAGAGGGGGAAGACGCAACTGCTCAGGCGGCTCCCAGACAAGCACGCTGCCCGGCTGCAGACCGAATCGCCCGAATTCCGGAGGGTCCTGATCCAGATACACGACCACATCACATCCATGCCCCATCGAATAGAACGGGCGCGATGCGATTCTGAGGCGCAGCACCAAGTGCCCTGAGCCACCATTCAGCCTGCCGCTTTGTGCCATCACCTGGCAACCGTGAAGGGTCAAGGCTTGGACAATGGTCGCAAGTTCATCGATGAGACCAGATGCGCCTCTCCCGACGATCTTCACCGCCAGATCGAAGTCCTGATTGGGATGCGCGGGAAGCCATGCTGAAAACGGAGCCATATCGATCTGTTCCCTACTAAACACGATACCTATTGTCCACCGCTAGAGCCGCCTTCACCTTCACCCACTGGACGGCATACCCGTTGAGGAACAGATGGTCATACACCGCAGACAAGAAGGCATGCCCATCGCGGGGCAAAACAAGACACCCCTCCCAGCTCTGGACTCCTCGTCGAAGCGTGGCGCGCAGACCCGCATGACTCGTCGTGATCGACCCTGCGACCGGATCGAACCAGACGATCGCCGTACAGCCTCTCGGGTACCGCACGACCAGGACGTCGGTCTCTCTCTTCATGAGCATGACGGTGGTGCCGGAATTACTTTTTCTTCTTTTTCCGCGCCGCGCTGGTCTTTTTGGATGTCTTCGCTGCCGCCTTACGCTTGGCTGCCATAAGTGCCTCCTGTGTTGTGTTGATGATGCTCACCCCGCCTGCTCACGGAGCCTGATTACGTGGCCCTCCACTCTGGTACTGTGCAGCAACTGGGTAAAACTGTTGTTCAGCACGGCGTTGACCAACTGCTGCGCATCCTCCGGTTCGAACCACCATACGCTGTCAGATCCTGACCCGTGTAACGTCATTCGGACGACACTGCCGTCTGCGTGATTGAGCGCGCGGATCACGATCCTGCACCCGGTCATGAGTTTGGTCGATCCAACACGGCTCGTGGCATCCACCGACAGCGCCAGGACATGCCCAGAAATCGTGAGATCAGCGGCCTGTGAATCGACGCCCGCCCTCACAACGTGCGCGTTCCAACCCTTGCTGTTGAGGAACTGGACCAGCGTCTGCGTGGCGGCGTCGCTCGATGAACCGCCAGGAACGTCGAAATAACTTTCACCACCCCAGAGATGCGACCGGACTCCCAGTCTGGACTTGTGTGGCCGTGAGTCTTCGAATGGTTCCACGGCCACGCGAAGACCATCGGATGTCGGACTTGTGGCCATCACCGCAGGTTGTTTGGCCGGGATGTCCACAACGACGACCTCTCCCTTCCCAGCGCAACTCACCATCACTGCCGCAAAGAAACCGCACACCAGCAACCGACGACACGTTCCCATTCCCCCTCCTTGAGACATCACTGCACCACAATGTGTGCGCGCCGATTCTGCTGCCAGCAGGCTTCACGATGCTCCTGGCAGAACGGCCGTTCCTTGCCGTAACTGGTAATATGGAGCTGCGAGACAGGAATCCCCAGTTCCTGGAAATACCGTGTGACTGAATGGGCCCGCCGTTCCCCTAACACAAGATTGTACGCAAGAGTTCCTCGCTCATCGCAGTGGCCTTCGATTAACAGTGTTGTACCGTCCCTGGCCTTCAGCACACGAGCATTCGCCTCCAGCGTGGTTATAGCGTCGCTCCTGAGCGTAAAACGGTCATAGTCGAAAAACACATCACCGAGCGCTCCCGTGGGCCGTGACGACGCT
Source organism: Nitrospiraceae bacterium (assembly GCA_041491905.1). Taxonomy (GTDB): domain Bacteria; phylum Nitrospirota; class Nitrospiria; order Nitrospirales; family Nitrospiraceae; genus Palsa-1315. The sequence goes on from JBGPVY010000005.1 coordinate 8,952, forward strand.
GCCGGCATCGGTGAAGGATGGGATTGACTCGAAATCGCCGGTCCCAGTGGTGGGGCCATCTCTGGCTCTGTTTGCCGCGTAGCCTCTCCTCGCTTCTGCAACAGGCTCTGATCCTCCGCCGATGTCGTAACTTTCCGGCTGCTGCAGCCCACCAGAAGGATCAGCACACCGAGACTCACAAGTACCGCCCTGCAGCCATTCTTCCCTGTCATAGTCCTTGCTCCTCTCCGCTCACCGGACGTAACTGGCTGGCGTCGGTCGGCATCACACTTCACCAACTCCCATCACCGAATCGTTTCGAAATATGATGACCTCGATCCTTTCGGCTTCCAGCAATCCAGAATGCTCCGCAAGGCTCGCTACCACAAAATCTCCTGGATGAATTTCGTTGAGGTTCAGCCGCTCAGAGCTTTTCAGAATCATGGTATCCACCCCCACGATGCATTCGGTGCGGCAAGTCCCCAATGGTGTCCTCATGTTCAGCACCAGGCTCGGAAGAGATTTCGGTTGGTTCACGACCGATTCGACATCGCCCCAGATTGCCGACATGGTGATCCCTCTTCACCCGATACGAACGAATGGTCAGACCGAATCGCCCGTGACCGGACTAGCCGACGACGGTCTGCTCCGGTCGAACGTAGATCGTGTCGGCATCCAGCCTTCCCTCTCTACCATGCCGATAGGACACTTCCACGAACTCGCCCTCCCGTAGACCCGACACGTCAACCGGCTCGGTTCCTCTGGCGATGAGAGTCTGTGCCCCAATGTTGGCGCGGACTCGTATGACAGTTCCGCCGGGTAATAAGGTCCTCACCTGGATCTGCGGAGCACGCGCCGGCGTTGTGTCTACATTCTCAAGATGGCCCCAGATCGTGGGCATGGTCCCTCTCACAGAACGGACTGCGGGGCCGCCCGGTTCGTTGCCGGCATCGAGCCACCCCTTCTCGGGCTTTCAGACTGTTGGGATCGCAAGCCAGGACCGCGTACCAATTACACAGGGCCTCTTCCGGTTGCTCCAGTTTCTCCAACAACGTTGCCAGTTCGCACCGTGCCAAGATATCCGATGGACAAACCGCCAGCGCATCCTGAAGCCGACCGATTCGTGCGATCCATTCCTCGCTCAGCGCATGGCGCAAGAGTGCTGGTGGTTCCACCGAGCGTTCAGCTTTCACAGCCATGATCGTGCTCCTCTTTTGTTTGGCCTTCTTTCCCACGCCGGACTCCACCCTTTACGCCGGACGTGGATTCACTCGCTGGACTCCATGGTTCGCGCGAACCTGTGTCTCAGTCAGCCGGACATTTTCCCCATCTTTGGGCATCTTGATGCCCAGTTCCTTCCGGACGGTTCGAAAAATCTCGATGACATGGTCCATCTTCTTCACATCGAGATCCTGCACGCTGAGCATCGCGTCCTCATGAATGTCATGGCAGTAGGCGATCGTGAGGCAGTTCGTTCCGGCCCGCACCATCCGCAACGCCAGGTTGGCGTAATGGCAGTGAATGCCGATGAACAGGGCCACTTCGATTTTGTTTCCCCAGATCGTCAGGTTCGGATGATTCGGGTTGATGACCTCTTCAGGATCGATCTTGGGGTACTTGGGCCGATAGTCCGGCATCGGAATGATCATGACGCCCGGGATCTCCGCCGCAAGTTTCAACAGTGCTTGCCCTTTCGCCATCCATTCCGCATGCCAGGCCCATAAATACAAGGGCCCAGGGAAAATCGTCGGATTCTTCCGGGTAAACAGTTGCCTTGCGGACTCAGCGATGACCTCATCCTCCGGGGCATGGTCACCGTACGACAGCCCGAATCCGGAATCGGGATGAGTGACACCAAGCTGCATCGCACAAGGCGGATGGAATCCTGCCGGGCCTACGTCGATCAGACGTTCACGCTTTGCGCTACCCACTGGGTTCATGAGTCATTCCTTTCTGCATTGTGTCTGCAGGGCGCGTCCACCCGGCGGAGTCTTGGGTGATGGTCATCCCGTCTTGTTGGCCGATATCTGCTGACATTGTTGCTGCGACCGTCCTCTCTCGTGAAGACATCTGGAGTGGAATCATTGTCTAGAACGACTGGACTGGCCCAGTCTGAGTCTTCAATCAGCGAGCGCCCTCACACCACGAAGCACTTCGTACACTGTGGCCAGCAGGATCAAGGGAATGAGTAGGACCGCGACATAACAGACAATCTCCAACTGTCTGACTGGTTCTCACACGGTGGTGGTTTCATCGCCTCAACCATGGCACCTGAAGAAAAGGCACCTGTGAGAATGCGATGCAGGGAAGATGCCGTGGATGAGATTGGTTTGGTGTTCGAGGATGGCGTGAATGAAAATGCGGACTTGTAAGGTGGTTGCCTTCGCGCCGAGAATGGAGACCACGCGGTTTTCTCGGCGCATGCAAGACTTGCAGAGTTGTCCACAGTACTGACAACGGGGACCTGCAATCCTTGCAGTGCTGCGGGGGAAGCTACAGATTCTCGGCCATCCGACCCGCCCAAACGTGCAACTGTTGCGGATCGGGAGGGGAACGCGGCTGATCGGAGCGCGAATGAATCAGGACAACCGGAGAGTTACTCTCGGATGCTGTACTCTTTGATCTTGTATTGAAGCGCCCGGAGGCTTATGCCGAGAAGCTTGGCTGCCTTTTCTCGGTGGTTGGTCACTTCCGCTAATGTACGCCGGATGGTTTCCCGCTCAATGTCCTTTAACGACGAACCCAAGGCGACGACCATCGTGCGCGCGTCTTCTTTACTCGCCTGAATCTCTTCGGGAAGATGCTCGGGCTGAATGCCCGAGTCTCTCACCGTAATCACGAGGCGTTCCATCAGATTCCGCAGTTGGCGAATATTGCCGGGCCAGGCGTAGAGTCGCAGCAGGCGCATCGCGTCGCGGGAGATGTCTTTCGGTTCGCGACGGTGTTGAGCCGTGAACTCACCGAGAAAGCGTTCGGCCAAGAGTGGGATGTCGTCCCCCCGCTCGCGGAGCGGCGGGAGACGGATCGGCACCACGTTGAGCCGGTAATAGAGGTCTTCCCGAAAGTCGCCCTGTTTGACTGCTTCTTCGAGATTACGATTGGTGGCAGCGATTATGCGGGCATCGACCGTGATCAACTTCGTTCCCCCCAGGCGTCTGAATTCTTTAGTCTCAAGCACACGCAGAAAATCGACTTGGGATTTCAGCGAGAGTTCACCGACCTCGTCCAGCAACAACGTGCCGCCGTCGGCTAACTCGAACCGTCCGATCTTTGTCGTCATTGCGCCGGTGAACGCGCCTTTCTCGTACCCGAACAATTCGCTCTCGAAGAGGTTCTCCGGCAACGCACCGCAATTCAAGGTCACGAACGGTGCGTTGGCCCTGGTGCTTTTGTGGTGGATCGCTCGGGCCACAAGTTCCTTGCCCGTCCCGCTTTCTCCTGTCAGCAAGACGGTAACCGCACTCTCGGCCACCATGTCCACCAGGTTGTAGACGCGCTGCATGGGCTCGCTCTCGCCGACCATTTGATCGAAGCGCGTCCTGGTTTCGAGGCGATCTCGGAGCTGTTTGTTCTCGGTCGTTAACGCGTGTCGCTCCAGCGCTTTTTCGACCACGATGGGAAACCGCTCGCGATCGATGGGTTTCGTGAGATAGTCGTAGGCGCCGACTCGCATCGCCTCAACGGCCGTATCGATGGACCCGTAGGCTGTCATCACGACCACTTCCGTGTCGGGCCACTTGTCTTTCAGCCGACGCAGGAACTCCATCCCGCCCATCCCTGGCATCTTCAGATCAGTGATAACCAACTCCGCCGCAGCGATCGTCAGATGTTCCAGCGCTTCCTCGCCGGTTCCGACACCGCGCACGTCGTGGCCCTTCTTCTGTAGCAGGGTGACGAGCGCGCCGCGGATGTTGACCTCGTCGTCCACCACTAAAATATTCGCGCCGTGCATCATCGAGCGACCGTCATCGGTTGAGGCTGTTTCGCCGCTGCCGGGAATTGTAGCACCACGGTCGTTCCGCTCCGCGGCACGCTGGATACCTGGATCGTTCCGCCGTGATCCTGCATGATGCGATACGCAATTGCGAGGCCGAGCCCGGTTCCGCTCGACTTGGTCGTATAAAATGGTTCGAATAGACGGGACAAGTCTTCCTTGCGGATGCCGACGCCCGTATCGGTGACGGCAATTTCTGCCCAACGCTCGTTGTCGGTCTTTCGCTCACGCGCAACGACGCGGCAGAGACCGCCGTCAGGCATGGCGTGAAATGCGTTGACGACGATGTTAACCAACACTTGACTCACCTGGGTTTCATCCCCGAACACGCAGGGGAATCCTTCTTCTATACTTTGCTCGAGGCGCACCTTGCGTTCTTCTGCCTCAAACTGCATGAGCGCCATTACGTGCCCGATCACGTTCTGCACGTCCAGCTCGTGAAGCCTGACGGGACCCGGCCGAGCAAATTTCATGAAATTATCGAGAATCACAGTCAAGCGCCGGCATTCGGCGTTCAGAACATGGAGATAGTGGGCGCTCTGCCGATCCAATGCGCCTTGTTCCTTGAGCTCTTCCTCGAAGAGATGCAGATTCAAGTCCATCGCGCTGAGCGGATTCCGCAGTTCGTGTGCAACACCTGCCGATAGGGTGTGCAGTGCCGTCAGCTTTTCCGCAACATGTACTCGCTGTTCGAGCGCGAGCCATTGCGTCACGTCCTGGGCTTGTAAGATCACGCCGGCCGGTTGCCCATCGTCGCCGGTCAACTCGACGGTGCTGACGCGGATTGTATGCGGCGTGCTGTCCTGACTATCATATGGCAAATCTTGCTGGCTCACATGGCGGTGGAAGCGCAGCGCCCCGTCGAGCACCGCCCGAATGGTCTCGCCTTCGGAAAAGACGAATTCATACGAATGGCCCAGTAACTCCGCTGACGGTCGCTTCAGCACGGCCTCGGCGGTCGGATTGACGGCCGTAATCACTCCGCTCCCGCTCAGCGTCAATATCCCGGTCGGGATACTCTGAAGGATGTTCCGCGCCAGCCCCTTCACTTCTTCGAGGGTACTTCTGGTGCTGTCGTAGTGGAGAAAGGTGATGACCGCCGCGATTCCGATCGCACTCACCAAGAATACGAGGAGCGTCACGACAATCAGGTCGCTGCGGGATTGCCAGAGAGCCGGGAACAGTTCCGTGGGGACCGTCTTGTCTTGGGTGAAACCCTGCAGGAGGAGTTTTTCTTGTTCCAGACTAAAGAGCAAAATGACGGACACGACTAAGGCCAGAATCAAGAGGACGGACGCGATCAGCCGATAGGGAATCCTTCGGAAGAGGGTGGCTTCTGGAATAGGTCTAAACATAGCGGCGTCAGAAAAAATGATGTAAACGCGAATATGGTAACACGCGTAGTTGAGGCTGTACACCGAGCACTCTGAAAAACAGGACTGAATCGCCCGGCCGACCGACATCATCCTATCGTGACGCGACGATCGACATATTCGCCGATGGAAGGATGATTCGTGACGAAGATCGCCGCCCAGGGTTCATCTTTCGAGCAGAGTCTTCGGAGGAGAATCTGTCGCAGGCTCAGTTCCATGTTGTGCTAGCCCGCATTATTCATGAGCGCTTCTGCTGCAATCGCCGATCCGCTGCTGCGACGGGCCTTCGGCCGGCGGGCTCGCCCCTCGGACCCTCACCGTACTGCACGAGTACGCATCGGGGCCTCAGGGCTCCGCGCGCCGGTCTCGCGACGCGGCTCAGCGATTTCGCGACGAACCGTCATGAATAATGCGGGCTAGGTTCCGTCGAAGATCCGTAACGGCGGGCGAGGGGCCCTCTCACACCTTCGGCTTCGCTGGATGGGAAGCCATTCCGCGCTTGCGTTTTAACCGGTCGCAGCACTCCTGACAAAGCTCCTGCAACGTGAGGTCGTCAAAAAAGAGTGCCGGGGAGCGGCGAGCGCACCGGTCGCAATATCTGATCGGTCTTGCCTGGGCTTCGGTCGACTGACTGGCAGAATCTTTCATTCGTGTCGCCTCCTGTATTTGCCTCGAAAATCGGCTGATTCGTTGCTGGTTCATCCTTCCCTAGGCGCCATGCACCTCTTCGATGGCGGACCACTGTTCAATGGCTTCGTCGAGATTACCGCAGCGGATCTGAAGCATCGCCAACCGATGCCGAAACATACGTTCATATCGACTGAGTCGTTCTGCATGGTTCCGAATGCGACTGTGTACGACTGGCCCGTTGATCCGCTCCACCGCTTCGACCCACTTTGGGGCATTGAACAGGCGGAGGCCGCTGGCGCATGCGGCAAGACCTTTCTCTGTTGTTACAATCGCCTGGTCGGCGTTCTGAACGTACTGGTAGATGGTGGCGAGCAACAGATACCCTCTCAACCAGAACGGATTGGTGTTCACCACCTCTTCGAGGATCGTGACAGCTTGCGTCATCTCCTGTCGCCCAACTGCCTTCAACACGACCTCGATCGCCTCATCGACGGCCTCGGTGGGGGAATCCGGAACGATGCAGTCAAGTACTCTGTTCATCGTCCGCAATCGAGTCGCCAGCTCGATACGTATCCCGTCATCTAACATGAGATCCCCTACCTCCACTGCTCGATATAGCAACGCCGGTGCCTCAGTGCGCATTTATCGCCAGTCGTTTGTATGTCGTTGAGTTTACGACGAAGACAAACGCGAAGGAGGCTTTCGTATTATGATTTGGCCCCACGCTACGCGAGTGACTCTTACCCGACCCTGCAAAGATTGCAGGCTCAGGTAAAAACCACGGGATGTAATGTCAGAAGCGTGTGGACGGACTAGTTAGCCGGCGTGACGAGGGATACGACGCCAGCGCTGATCTCTATCAAAGCGGCGACTGGATGTGAGTCGGCGCTGGGAACGGCGCCATCTGAGGTGTATCAACTCTCTCCACATGTGAGCAATGACGTCGCCAGGATAGGTCTCGAGGATTCGCCCACACTCCTGAATTGCACTCGCGTACCGTTCATTCGCCGTGAGCAGGAAGATCAGGTAATAGGATAACTCACGACTCCTGGGCTGGCGAGCAATGATCCATCGAAGTTTTGTCTCTTCCTCTGCGATACGGGCTTGATAGGCAGGGTTCGACCGGAGGGAGTTGTCGTGCCTCATGTCCATGTCAGGCCCTATCGGCATCGCGAAGCAAAGACCATGCCTGTTGCCGTTGCATACGCTCAAGGCAGCTTTCACAGAGGACAAGCTCGCTCAACTGGTCGAAGACCAGCCGAGGTCTTGGGTGGCCACATCGCTCACATGGATTGTCCGGCGGCTCCACCTCTATTCGCTCGGGTTCGTTCATTGACGGCGTCCTTCCGTGGTCGCCTATCACTTCGAGTCAATTTTATGGCCTGACTCTGGCCTTGTCCAAACGGATGACGCCATCCGTTCGCTCTGTGGCAGCGGTGGGATGCACTGGACGCAGTAGAAGCGCTGAGTATGGTTGTCCCATATCCCCTTGTTCAGAGATGTCCTGCAGATGGGGCAGATCAGGGCAGTCATCGTCAGAAGTCCACGTCCGAGATTCTGAGAAGTACTATTACTTCACCGAATATAACGCAACTCGCATGCCCTGTAACTTCGAGACGACGATGTAGAGGATTTCAAGAGGGTTGAAGAAAAAATGCCTCGCGGTTGTCTTGTCTGAACGTACGCCTCGGACAAGCCTCCTGCAAACTTTGCACGAGCATCTGAGAATCGAGGAAGAATTGCTGAGCAGAATCACGAAGAATCGGTTCGATCGAAAGAAACAACTAACAAGTCATTCCAATGCAAAAGTTGCAGATGGTTTCATCTTTTGCTGTTCAGGCCCTGTTTACACGAGCAGCAGGCCTGCGGTGCGAACCTTTTTCCAGGAGCTACTGTGGAGGAAGGTCTCGAGCTCCCGAATGGTTCCTGGAAATGTGGTGTGCGATTCCCGGAGGAGGGGGTAGGGACTTGATGATTTGTTTCGGGGTGTGGATTGTCGAATGAGATCGTCAAGCCACTGAGCCTGTTGGTTGACGAGCGTCACGGCGTGATCGCTGGTACGCCCCGGCAGAATGAGTCGCGTCCTTGTTCCGACAGGTTCACAGACTGGTTGCCCACCGAGCCATACGAACCGCCGTTCTGCCTGTGGGTCATCTTCAACAGTTCGGCCCTTGAGGAGACGACGTACCCACGTAGAGGAGACCTGAGGGCTTGGCACGGAATGGTCGAACCACTGGCGGACGTCGAGGGTGAGCCCGCTTCCTTCGAGGTAATTGAGCATCGACCGTCGTAGCCCTTCGCCGAGCCACTCCGGCGTCTTGCCACGTTGATCCTCATGTAGAAAGTCATTCTCCGCGAAACCCTGAAACTCTGGCCCGAGGATGCGCAATCCATGGGTAGCCGGCTTGAGCCCAATCGGGCTATGGGCTGTGGCGGTGAAACGATGCCAGAAGGCGGATTGAATAAGATCTGCCGCGAACAATTGTCGCACCCGTTCAAGCGAGTCCACCGTTTCTTGCACTGTCTCAGAGGGACAACCGTACATGAGATAAGCATGAATGAGAATGCCTGCGTTTTTGAAGGCCGCTGCCACGAGCGCAGTCTGATCGACGGTAATCCCTTTCTTGATCTTCTCCAGCAAACGGTCCGAGGCAGCTTCGAGTCCTGCCGTCACGGCGATGCAGCCTGAGGCTGCCAGGAGGCGGCACAGGTCCGGCGAGAATGCCTCTTCAAAGCGGATATTACCCCACCACGAAATGGTGATGCCTTTTTCCAATAACGCCAAGGCCAGCGATTTTAACGCAGCGGGAGGCGCAGCCTCGTCGACAAAATGAAACCCTCGGCGGCCCGTCTCGGCGACCAGTTGCTCGATCTGCTGGATGAGCCGATCGGTCGGTGTCATTTCATAGCGGCTGATGTAGTTGAGCCCGACATCGCAAAACGTACACTGCTTCCAATAACAGCCGTGTGCGACCGTGAGTTTGTTCCAATGGCCTTCCGACCAGAGGCGATGCATCGGATTTGTGCTGTCCAAGATCGTGAGATAGCGCCCCAAGGTCAGGCCGCTATAGGTCGGACAGCCGGTCTCGGCCATGCTGAACTCCCGATCGGACGTATCATTTGCGAAGACCACTCGATCCTTCTCCCGAAAGAACGTCCGGCAGAGTCGCGTGCGCGGTCTGGGCCCTGCCAGATGCTCGATCAGTGAGAGCAGAGGCCGCTCCCCGTCGTCGAGCGTGACGTAATCAACGTAGTCGAATACGCGGGGGTCCGACAGACGGCGAAGCTCCGTGTTGGCATACCCGCCGCCAAGGGCAATCGTCATGTCGGGCCGTTGGCTCTTGATCGAGTGGGCAATGCGAAACGCACCATAGAGGTTCCCTGGAAAGGGAACAGTCAGGCAGACGAGCGAAGGATTGAGGCGATCGAGATGCTCCCACAAGGATTCGAGCATGAATCGATCCGTTAATGTCGGAGGGACGGCAACCGCCTCGATGATGGTCTCAAACGATGAGGCTGCTCGGGCGATATGTTCGGCATAGCGGCTTAGGGCAAAATGGGGAGACACGGTTGCCTGGATCAGATCGGCCAGGTCTTCGAGATACAAAGTGGCGAACCGTTTGGCGCGATCCTGCTCCGACAAGGCACGTGATGACGCAGCGGTCCATCTCTGGCCGGCAAACCGAGGGCCTTGGGGAAGAAATCCTGGGCGAGCGAGGAGCAAGGCTAAGGAGGGATTGCGTCCTTGGAGAAATTCGATGACCGGCTCGATGGCATTCAGATAGGCCGGCTCAACCGCAAGCATCTGTCTGGCTTCACCGGGCAATTCATCTTCGCGCTTGCGGACCTGCTCAAACACGGGCTGGAGCCCCGATCGACAAAAGAGCCGGAGCACCATTTCGATGCCGAGGTCGGCTTGGGAGGCTTCAATCCCGCGACCACGGAGAAACCCCGTGAGATAGGCGGTGGATGGGTAGGGAGTATTCAGCTGAGTGAGCGGGGGAATGAGGAGCAAGACAGAGGGCGTCGGCATGCGCTCACATACCATACCTCTTCGAACGAATGCCAGGTTTGCAGGTTATGACAATAATAGTGGGAGACAATTGGTATTCTTGGCGCTTGATGCGCTACTGTATGGCAGTCATCTGAGTGGTTCGTAGAGCATGACGGCTCCCTACACCCTCTACAGCGATTTCAATTGTCCGTTCTGTTATGCGATGCACGAACGGCTGCACGAGATGAACTTGCTCGCGCTCTGTGAATGGCGAGGTGTGCAGCATGCGTCGCATCTGCCTCGTCCAATGAAGCCATGGCAGGGTTCGTTGGGCGCTGAACTGCGCCACGAAGTCACGGTTGTGCAGCGGCTGGCGCCAGGGCTGCCCATTGCGCTCCCTCCTGGTAAGCCCAATACGAGGCCGGCGATCGAACAAGCGGTGTTACTTTTACGGCGTGATCCATCGCATATGATGACCTTTGTGCGTGAGACGTATCGGGCCTTCTGGTGTGAAGGCAGGGATATCTCTGGCCCGGAGGTGCTCAAGCAACTGGTCGAGCAGGTAGGAGGCTCACCGGAGAGTATGGGGACGATCGATGGCGCAGATCGTCAGGTGGCTCAAGAGTGGGAAGCGGCCTGGCATCTAACAGGCCAGGCCGGAGTTCCCCTCATCGTCTCGCTGGAAGGTGATCTCCTCGTCGGCTGCGCACCTCCCGAAGATATCAGGCGGTTTTTCGCCTAACAGGATTAGGCTATATCCAGATTCATCACGTAGTTCTGCAACTCCCGCTGATGTTCTTCTTCCGTGTTCTTGAGGCTCTCGATCTCCTTACGCAGTTTCTCCAGTTCGGTCTCCTGCTGGTCCAACTTCTTGACATAGCGATTATAGAGATCGGAGTTCTGCTGGAGCCGCTGCATGTTCTCCCTGATGCGAGCATGCTCCGCCGTGATCTCGGTGATGCGTTGGTCTAGGCGCGTCCGCTGGGTGCGTGCGTCATCCAACTTACTGCGCATTTGCACCACGCGTTGCAGGGACTCTTTCACTTTTGGGCTGACTTCCTTCGCTTGCTGGTAATGGAGGATCTGGTCGATGCCGCTCTCCATCAAGAGGATTGATTCCTGGATAGGTAGTGTTTCTTTGACGCGGAGCGTCGCGCTTTTCCCTGGATCGACTGCGACGCTAAAGCGGTACAGGTCGCGCGTCCGTTCTGCCGGCTCTTTCGGTTCGGCAAGTTTCCAGTCTGCGCGATAGGGCTGTTCGATCAGTACGGTCTTGGCCTTGGCGTCGCGGTTTTTTACGAGATAGGTCCGGTCTTCGACCAAACGGCGTGAGATGAGCATCGTACCCTTCTTCAGCGAGACTGTCGCAAGTTCTTGCGTGCCGCCTTCGAGTTTGGGTTCCACTTCGGTCTTGAGATCGAGAGCATAGCTGATCAGCCGGTCTTGTCCCGGAGGAAGATCCTCGATGCGTGCATCGCCGGCATAGGTGCCGCTATCGAACAGCGTGATCGGCCCTTGCATGAGGTGCAGTGACGACGTGTTCTTGAGCCGATACCCGTTCAAGGGATGTTTCGCGTTGACGTTCTGATTGTAGAGCGATACTTTCTGCCCCTGGAGCGGTTGGCCGATGATGGGCAGCAGCGCGCTCTGGTGCTTGGCGAGGGTGACGGGCTGATCGATACGATATTCGAATAGCTCGCCCTTGTCTTCGGCCATCGCCATGGGAACCACGCCTTCTTCCAAGCTGCCCATCTCCATTTCGGCGGCGACGGCGGATGCTGCCGGGGCATTGGCCCGACCACCGGCAAAACCTTGGGCCATCTTGCCGAGCAAACGCTCTTTTTTCATGTCGCTACGGGACGGAGGGGCAGAAGCCATCGACTTGAGTTCATCCATGGCATCGCCGTACGTCTGGGGTTTGAGGTTGGCGTAGAGTTCAGGTTGTACGAGTGGACGTGGGTTGTAGAGCGGTTGATACAGATCCATCGTAAAGGAAATGGGCCGTCCCGAGACAAGCGAGAGTTTTACGTTGCGCCAGTCCTGTTGCGTCTGATTCTCTACAATGGCCCAGCCTTGCAGATAGGGCGCCTTGTCCTCGTCCAAGACGAGTCGATAGGAGGTTTTCCAGACCGGGGTCTCCGTCAGGTAGGCGACACGGGCCTGGCGGCTGCCGGTGCCGTCGTAGGTAATCGAGACCGTCTTCTTCTGGGCATCGTGATTTGCTGCGAGTGCGGCCAGCGCCTGCTGCAGTTCAGTGTTCAAGGCGGGATTGGTGAGTTTGATGCGCTGCACGTTCGCCAGCGAGAGTGAGCGGAACCCGTCTTCTGTCAAGAGCGTGACATATTCCTGTTCCACGATACGGTGTTGCGAGCCCTCGCCGATGGACTCCGTTTTCTTCTCTACGCCCAGCAACGTGCCGACGATGGGATTGGGCGCCGTGACTTCGACCGGCTCTCCCCGGACTTGGGTCAGGATTTGTCCCAGGGTGGGGTTGCCGTTCAGGTTGATACCGAAGCTGCCGAGCGTTTTCGTCACGGGATCGCGCGAACCGTAGGTGACGGTCGAGACTCTGCCGCCGCCGAAATCTTGCACGACCAAGCTTTTCAGCATGTCGTTGATCTGGTTCGCATGGAGGCGGAGGTCGAGTTGCGTTCGGTCGTTCACCGTGCCGTCATGTTGAAAATACCCCACGCCGCTTGAATAGAGCACGATCTTCGAGAGGGGAAGCGTGGCCCCGTCCTCAGCCATAACGGGCCAAGGGAGCAGCAGGAATGATACGAGGATCAACCGTCTCACGAGGGCGTGACCAGAGCGAATCGACAGTGCGCGCATAGAGGCCTCCATCGTAGAGTGTTGCACCAGGCCGGGATGGTCATGGTGATATGACCTATCCTTGTCATGTCGTCAGCGGGCGGATCCTTTCAGCAACCGGGTGTTGAAAAAGGCCCCCAGCGGCACCAGCATCCTGCTAAACGGGACAACCCCATGACCCTGCGCGGTTGTTTTTCTGAGGCGCGAGACTTTATAGTTCACGACCATTAGCTTATGTGAGGACAGGATGTCATGGTTCCTTCAACAGAATGCGGAGGCGGTTCATGAGGATGATGCTTGTACTGGTCGCGTTGCTCGGACTCGCTGTGTACCCGGCGACGGCTGCGCCACCCGTTGATAAGGGGGCCAAGGAGTCGGCCACGGGGCAGAAGCAGAGTCAGGAGAAGCCTGCGTTGGCCCAACCGGTAGAGGGGTCGATGGCGGTGGTGCCGGCGGGGGAGTTCATGATGGGGAGTCCGACGGGAGATTCAGACGAACAACCGGCGCACAAGGTCTATGTGGATTCCTTTTCCATGGATAAGTACGAAGTGACGGTGGGGCAGTATGCGGCCTTTCTGCAGGCGAAAGCGATCGATCCACCTTCGGATTGGAAGACGATGAACCAACCGGCGCATCATAAGCGCCCGGTCGCCAATGTGGATTCGACGGATGCCGCCGCATACTGCAAATGGGTCGGCAAGCGCCTGCCGACAGAGGCAGAGTGGGAGAAGGCGGCGCGGGGCACGGATGGCCGCCTCTATCCGTGGGGCAACGATCCTCCGACGCCGCTCCACGCGAACTTTGGGAAATCGGATTGGAACAATCACGGGGTGTTGGCGCCGATTGGGTCGTTTGAAGACGGCAAAAGTCCCTATGGCATCTATGACATGGCTGGGAATGTCTGGGAATGGGTCAGCGACTGGTATGACTATAACTATTACAAGACCAGCCCGTCGCAGAACCCGACAGGACCGTCATCTGGCGGGACCAAAGTGATCCGTGGCGGTGCGTGGAACAGCAGTCCGCGGGCCATGCGCTCTGCGAATCGGAGCCTCATTTCGCCGACGGACCAGGGACTCAACGGGTTCCGGTGCGCGAAGAATCCCTAGCCCTTGGCTCTTGGGTCCTTGGTTCTTGGCTCTGCGTCCGAAGGGGGTTGAGGTCACCCCCATAGTGGTTAGATCTATTTCAGTGGAATACTGATCACCAGCCCCCCCATGACATCATTGATCTTGAAGTCCCGTTTGGGGCTGTCAGGATGGGAATTATGGCAGCCGATGCAAGCCTGGGCCAAGCAAGATCTGGATAGACGGCTTGGAAGTAACGGGCTCCTCCTTCCTTCACAAAACCGGTATAGGGTTTGGTCGGATGAGTGAGGATAGTCCCCAAGCCTATCTTCTCAAACTCGCTTGAGGCGACATTCCGTTTGTTGATCGGCCAGAGGCTGATCAATCGATACTGTAAGCCGATGCCTTTTCTTGCCATGACACGGCCAGACTCCATCAGGAATTGAGCCGGGAGAGGCAGGGTATTTTTCTCCTCCCAGTTCTCCGAGGCAACGACCACCCCTTTGGTCTGCATCCGTTCAACGACGTGCTTGGTGTACACCTCACGGTCCGCTTCAATCACGGCGTACAGATAGTCCGCCACCGCTTCTACAGGCAGATTAAAATCTGTCCCTTCCGTCTCCGCGCTGCTCGACCCGACAAAGCCGGTGACGCCCACCCCGAACACCAGCATGAGAACTCCCCGTAGCAACTTGTTGGAGGATGTCATAGAAACCTCCTTGGTTTCCGCATGGACACGTCGGCGTCATTCGCCGCGGTTCCATGAAGGGGTGAGGTGCGTTGCGGATAAGAGGGCTCACAATCGTAGCGATGAGCAAGCAGATCAGTTTGACCGTCGAGCTGGAGCTGGGAATGTGGTAAGGGGAGTAGAAATCGTGACCAGCACTAGGCGATTGAGTCAGCTGGTCGCTGGGATCGCTGGCGTAGCGGAGGCAGGCCACATAGTGGGAAAATACCGAAGCCATGGCCCGGTTCTCCCTGTCAGTATGATGCAGCGTGCCCACCGGATCATATGACGAGTCATCATACTCTTCGGTCTAGAAGCTGTCCAACTAGCCCGCATTATTCATGAACACTTCTGCTGCAATCGCCGATCCGCTGTGCTTGCGGGTGAAGCGTCGTTCGTGAAACTTGACACGCGAGACGGAATGAGTATGTCTGTATCGTTGCATGCAAGATGCGCTGCACGAGAACCGCATTTTCAGGTGATTTCGCAACGAACCGTCATGAATAAGGTGGGTTAGCTCTGCCAATTAGCCCGGAGCAGGTCTTCGCTCTCCTCATAGCGACAGGTGAATGTGCCGTGATGTGCATGATGCAGCGCCTCGCCGATGCGCCGCGCGAGATGGGGGTCGGTCGTGGTGATGACTACCCCCACTGGAGCTTCGGCCTGGTCCTCGATCTTGATAATTCGAGCTAGAGGATGTTCGGCTTTGACACGGGCCTCTTCATTGCGGGCGAGTCCGAGAACCTCCTCCCGATGCGATGCGACAAACTCACCGGTGAGCAGCAGCACTCCGCTCGGCGCGCCGTCCCGTATCCGTTCGCAGGCAGGGCACACGAGGGCGTGACTCTTCGCTGGGACAGGGGCCCATGTCCACCGGCCTTTGTGGTAGACCGCGTTGCACTCACGACACACCGACGGCTCCAGGAGTTTGCCCTTTGCCTTGTAGAGGTCGTGCTTCCGGGCTCGAACCGATCGATCTTTCTTGTCTCGGGGAATATGTGACGTCGACATAACAGCTCCTTCACTCGATTGTGTGAGAGATCCCTGATAATTCCGTCAGGGAGGGAAGTCCCCCCGTACGTCCTTCCTGCACCAGCCTTGCTCCGACTGCATCGCGCTAACAGGATGCCAAATCTGCACGTATAATGCCACATGTCAGAAGGATGCGTAGGGGAATCAATTCTACCAAAACCCTGGATGGGCGCGAGAGGGTTACCCGTATGGATGGACCACTCCCAAAGAGGCTGTGGTGTTATTCGTCACAACCAAACGGAGGTCCTGTCCCCTAATGCCACAGTCGGAGTGGTGTATCATGGCAAGGGCCTCCAGTGCCACCGCGTGAAGGTTCAGAAGAGCTCCGGACTCAAACCACATCTGGGAGTGGTCCTGACCCAGGGGAAAAAACGTGAAAGCCGAAGACTCTTCAAGGCGTTGGGGCATGAAATGACCAGGCTCAGGTGCATTCAATACGGTCCCTTCAAACTTGAAGATCTCCCGTCCGATGCATGGCACGAGATCCCGATCATGGACGTGAGGAAGGCGTTCCGACAGTGACCAACCTTGCGACAGGCGAGACCAGCGCCCGCCGTGGTGGTTCGTAGGTGAGAACGACGCAGGCGGACTTTTTCAACAGCCTGAACGTTTGACATGAGCGGCAGACACTGGCTTGCCGATGGCTGTCGGTTTGATGGAAGGGTTAGAGCTCAGCGGGATCACTCAGTCTGGCTTCCCGGAGAAGTTTATCGATAGCTTCTCGATCCCCACATTGTCTTTCGTCGCCACGACGAATGCATTGTGCCCAAGAATTTCGGTCTTACCCCAAGCCAAATGTATGTCGCCAAGCTTCCCGCCGCGCATGCCGAACTGCGTGATCTGGAACTTGCAGGGCCCCTTGATCTGAAAGGATTCAATCTCTCTAAGCGTCTCGGGGTCGATCTTCTTCATGAAGATCGGATTGTCGAGATGGTCGCGCGGGGGCTCCAACGCCATTTCAAACCAGACGTGGTCTTCTTTCCCCTCCGACAGAAGATAGTCGCGCGCGCGGAGATTTGAGCAGCGTCTCAACAAGCACGCCGATTTGACACAGTTCATTACCATCTGAGGAGTAGACCAAGTTGGTCGGCATAACTGCCACGGCTTCGCCGGCGAGGGTGGGGGTTGGACGCACTCTCACCAGAACCTTCTCGGCTGTAACAGTGACTGACTTTGTCCAGAGAGAGCTTCTCGATCCAAGGAGAGCAGGAAAGTCGACTTCGTCAACGTCTGAGAGAGAGAAGGCCTGAATTCCGTAGCCAGCGGCGACATTGCGCGCTTCGGGCGTGAAGCCACTACGCGATGCCAAGATCAGTGCGTTAGTGGCCAGGCGCTCGTGCTTCGCCTTCATTGTGTCGACCCACGATACGTCTGCGATTCGCTTGTGGTCTCGACACTCAACGGAGACGACTACGGCGTGTCCCCCGACGTGACCTTCGCTGCATACATCAACTTCCCGCTTTCGCTTAGTGACGCGGTCGGTGAGCATCTTCGACTCCGTCACGGTCGCTCCTTCGGCGAGATTGACTCGCACGAGGTAGACGAGCTTCTGAAAGTCATTCGTTCGCTTCGGCATGATTGTGGTCGTCTGGTCTTTGCCCTAATAAGTCTGCTGCGGCCAATCCCTGCAGCATAGCAAGGCAGCCTCAGCATTCTGTTGCGGACAAGTCTACTGCAATGTCGAGCACTTATCCATCACACCGTCTAGCGCCACCCCCATTCTTTCGGCGCATTGAACGAACCAAATAAGCAAAAAAGATGTGTAGGTCGTGGGCTTGCTCGATGAAGCGTGGAGGCGTGAAAAGCGTGACGAGCGAATTTATCTGGTTTGCGGGTTTATCTTGTTAAACGAAACCAAATAAACCAGACCAACCAGATAGACCAGAAGAACCATGCTTAAAAGTTTCCCGCCTGGACTACATCTTCGATGCTGTTGATGTCTAGCCAGTGGCCTGCCGTGTAGAGCACGCGGATGGGAACTTGTCGTTTCAATAGTTCTTGGAGCAGCTGAGGGATGCCGGCCTTGCGGTTGGCTTGCTTGGCCAGCATCTCCACAATGATGCCGGTGATGTGGCCGGCGCCGCTGGGCGAGACTTTGAGGAACCCCATCCATACGCCGTGGATGGATTCTTTGGGGATGTTGTTCCCCAATTGCTTGAGATAGATCTTGGCATTAAAAGCCTTTCTCGAATTGGGAATGGTGCACTCGGTAAACCCGCCGAGGCGGGCATAACTGATCTGTTCCTGCCAGTTGCTGTCGACGAAAATGACACAGTCATCAGTCTCCTGACAGAGAGACTGGGGAATGTATTTATTGAACAGCACGTCGCCGTAGGAAATGATCGTACTCTGCACATGGCCTTTCCTGGATTGAAGTGCCTTGAGCAGGGAAT
>JBGPVY010000003.1:0-27832 GCA_041491905.1 Nitrospiraceae bacterium
AAGCAGGAATCGTACCCGCGGTGGTCCCGTGCTCACGGAGCACGCCCTTGTGCAGACTTA
Source organism: Nitrospiraceae bacterium (assembly GCA_041491905.1). Classification (GTDB taxonomy): domain Bacteria; phylum Nitrospirota; class Nitrospiria; order Nitrospirales; family Nitrospiraceae; genus Palsa-1315. The sequence continues at coordinate 61 of JBGPVY010000003.1, forward strand.
CCACCGCGTTCTGACAGGATATTGAGCGATGAGCGGATCCGGGGTAAGCAGTACACAGTCGTGCTCAATGGCTTGGCAGATCAGCATGCGATCAAACGGGTCTCGGTGCAGCAGGGGAAGTTTGTGCAGGTGAAGAATGGCTCTCTCGTTCAGCGGGAGCGCGGCGATCCCATGTCGCTCACGTTCTTCCACAACAAATCGATCGAGCGGGTCAGGGAGAGGCAACTTGCCCAGGGCATGCTTGACTGAGAGTTCCCAGAGGGACACGGCGCTGAGGAAGACTTCGTTGGCAGGATTGGCGAAGATCTGACTCGCCGCTGGCGACAAGTCTTTCGCACTTGCGACGATCCACAGAAACGTGCAGGTATCGAGGAGACACTTCACCCGTGGGTGCCTTCAAACGCGCGAAGAAGTTCTTCCGGAAGGGGTTCGAAGAATGAGCGCGGAACGGTAAATCGTCCTTTGGCTAAGCCGATGGGGCGGGGATGAGCCAGGACTTCGGGCAGCGGCGTGATTTCTGCGATCGGCTGATTGCGTCGACACAACAGAATTCGATCTCCTGCCTTGAGCTTCGCCAAGTACTTGGAGAGATGGGTTTTTGCCTCGTGAATGTTCAACTTGATCATGGTCTGATAGTAAACTAACTTGTGAACTTAGTCAAGGGATCGATCATCAGCGAACCGACCATCTGAACTGGATTGCCACCACTGCGAGGAGCTCGCAGCCTGGTGGGCCAGGTGCGAAGTCAAGCGATGGCCCCCAGAAAGTGCCCCCATAAGTCAATAGTCATGCCTGCCCCCATTGCTGTTTGCTACGCCTTTTTAAATGGATGAAAACCAATCTTATTGTCTTCTCGGTCTTCCAAGCCCGTGAAGTAGACAAGTACCGAGTCAAGCTTCTGCATCAGAATGGCCCGCTCGCACCACAGACCGTCGAGATACGTCACGTCACCCGTCTGGCTGTTGCACGAAGCGACAAATCGTTTGAGCGCGTCTTGCGGGACCTTGAATTCCTGCAGATCAATGCCCAGTGACTTCTCAAGTTTCTGGATCGCAGCGTTGAACTCGATGACCCACCTCTCTTCAACCTCGTGGCGCTCTGGAACGTTAGCCCGAATCGAGGTGATGATGGCATACGCTCTCAGAATCTGGTCACCGTCGTTCATGCGAATTGACCCCACATCGTCTCCACAGCTAGTAAGTCTGCTGCGAGCTGGCGTGCATCATAACACGGTCGCCTGGACACTCTGGTGGAAGGCAAGTCTACTTGAATTTCTAACACTTCTTCAATCTTTCGTCCTGTTCTACCGACCGGGATAGATTGCAAATCCGCAGTATGACCAGCTATCAGCCAGCCATATATCCCGGATGACCATTCTGGGCGATGAGCAGTCACCAACCGCACGCGAACGCGGGCTGGCGCATTCCACTTTTTCAAGTTGCCCTAGTCCCTATCCTTCGTCGTGCATCGAACGGCAACTGCTGTATTGGGGGAGCTTTGTGTGAGGGGAGGGGAGGTTGAGGAAAGAGCAGGTCCCCCACGTTTCGCGAGATGTTGGATTGCAAGACCTGACCCCCTTGCTTGACCCCCTTGCTGTATCTCGCAAGCCAGGAATCACGATTGCCTACGAACGACGAGAGGGGATAGCCGAACGGCGAACCGTCAGGCAGGCCCACCCCGCGCTGAGAGATGTCGGATTGCAAGGCCTGAGGTGACCCAGTTTCTTCTATTCGTTGAACTCGATCTTGACGATTTCCGGGCATGGTTCATTAAACTCTACGTGCATAGAGTCCCTGGTTTGGAGGATGATCCTAAACGACACCGAGCCGTTGCCGGATGCAGAAGCGACATAGTTTGCGTCATCAAAGGGCTGAGCGAAGCCGAAGCCGAACTTCAGTGTGCCACTATCGATAAGGGATGTGATGTTCGATGCTTCCAGAATATTAGTTGGCGATTTGGGAGAAAACTTGATGAATGTTTTAGCCTCGTTGTGAGTTTGAGGAGGTCGCGCGAGCGCCTGACAGATTTGCTTGTAGTTTCGGAGGGACTTGCGATCAATTTCTCCGCGGTCGGCTCGCCTGTGGCAGTTCGGACAGAGCGCAATAAGATTATCAGGCTCGTGACTCTGGGACTGCGCCCAAGGAACGATATGGTGAATATCAATGTCGGCCGCGCTGCGGCATGTTTGAATGGCGCATCGGTGGCCAGCCTCCACGAGGATCTGCCTTCGAATGTCCGAAGGGATCGCAGAACGGTTCTCCATGGGCGGGGACATCTAACTAGTAAGTCTGCTGCGAGCTGCCGTGCAGCATAGCACGGTTGCCTGAACACTCTGGTGGAAGGCAAGTATACTTAAGCATACGACACTTGTTCAATCTTTCTTCCTAGGAGGGAGTAGCCAGACTGGCCTTCACTGCGCGCATCGAACGAGCACAGTTTCACCGTGCGCGTTCTGCGAGCAAGAAGGACGCCTGGCTGCTCTCTCTTCCCATCTTTCCTCGTTTATTTCTCCCCTTGCAGGGTGGCCTGGATTGGTCCCTCACCGCGCGCATCGAGGGAGCACATTCTGATCGTGCGCACTCTGCGAGCGAAAGGGACCATCCAGGCCGCCCTGCCCCTCCCTTGACTGCCCTTTCCACCGGCTCCTATAATCACCTCACGTTTCTTCCTACAAGCGGCTGATTCAGCTCACAAAATGGCAGAATTTACGCACTTCAACGAGTCGGGACGGGCGCGAATGGTCGATGTCAGTGCCAAGGACTCAACCGAGCGGGTGGCCACGGCGCAGGCCAAAGTCTTTCTCCAACCGGAAACCCTCGAAAAAATTCAAAACGGGAAGATTGCCAAGGGCGATGTCTTGTCCGTCGCGCAGGTCGCCGGCGTGATGGGAGCCAAGAAGACCCCGGACCTCATTCCCATGTGCCATCCGATCCTCCTCACCAGCGTCGATATATCATTTAAAGAAGAATCTCAGCCGGATCGCGAAGGTCGCTGCTCGATCACCATTCTAGCGACGGCCAAGACGACTGGGCCGACCGGGGTGGAGATGGAAGCGATGACGGCAGCTTCGGTGGCCGCCCTCACGATCTACGACATGTGTAAGGCGATTGATCGGGGGATGAGCTTCAGCGAGGTATGCATGCTCTCTAAGTCTGGTGGAAAGTCAGGAACGTTTACAAGGCGTTAACGTATAGATGCTCGCGTAATGCAAAAGGTTTGTTCATGATCACGATCAGGCTCTTTGGGATAACAAAGTCACTGGCGGGGAATGAAGGTTCTCTCTCGCTTGCGTTGAACAATGGAAAGCAAGTGAAGGACTTGGTCGGTCTTCTGGATGCCGGGTATCCGGCAATCGGGGAGTTGATCCATAAAAAGAAGGTTCTGGTGTCGGTGAACCAGGAGATTGCCCACGAAGAAACGGAAATTCGAGACGGCGATGAGATTGCCCTCCTGCCGCCGTTTGCCGGAGGAACATCTGTGGAAGGCCAGCTTGACGATGCCCTGTTTGTCCGTGTGCAACGGGAAGATTTTTCCGTTGATGCGGAGATCAATCGGGTGCGAGGCCGGTCGACACGGATCGGCGGCATTTCGATTTTTCTCGGGACGGCGCGCGATCGGTCCAAGGGGCGGGATGTGGATAGCATCAGGTTCGAACATTACGAGGGAATGGCGCAAAAGAAGCTGGGCGAAATCCGCGAGCGGGCGTTGAAGAATTTCGACATCATCGAGGTCGCGATCCTCCACCGGTATGGCGAAATCGGCATTGGCGAAAACATCGTGCTGATTGTCGTGGGGGCTGAGCATCGGGCCGAGGCGTTCCGTGCCTGCAAGTGGGCGATCGATGAATTGAAACAAATCACGCCGATCTGGAAACTCGAACACACGCCGGAAGGCGAAGTCTGGGCGGAGGAACATCCGTAGGGACGTGAGGCGTAAGAGGCAGTTTCTAATGCTGAATGTTCAATAATGAATGTTGAATGGCTGAGGGGATGTCAGTCGCTCGCAAAGTAAACATTCATCATTCAACATTCACGATTGGACGAAAGGCAATTCACGCAGAATGAGCCAATCACTGGAAGAGAATGTGCGGGTCGCTGATACGTATGGTCGACCGCTTCGCAGCTTGCGTTTGTCCGTGACGGATCGATGCAATCTCCGCTGCAAGTACTGCATGCCGGAGGAGGACTATGTCTGGCTGCCGCGCGAGGATGTGCTGACTCATGAGGAAATGGCAGGCCTGACTGGCTATTTCACTGACCTCGGCGTAGATCGCATACGGCTCACCGGCGGAGAGCCTTTGCTTCGACGCAATTTGCCCCAGCTGATTCGTCTGTTGCTCCAAAACCGGCGGGTGACGGATATCGCGCTCACGACGAATGGAATTCTTCTGGCAGACCAGGCTGAGGCGCTGTATGAGGCAGGGCTTCACCGCGTCACGGTCAGCCTCGATACGTTAAGACCGGAACGATTTCGTCAATTGACCCGCTATGATGAGTTTGCGCGCGTATTGGAAGGGATTGAGTCGGTGGCTCGGGCGGGATTCACCGGCTTAAAACTCGATACGGTGGCGATTCGGGGGTTCAATGACGATGAGTTGGTCGCGCTGATCGAGTTCGGCAAGCAGGTGCAGGCGGAAGTTCGGTTTATCGAGTATATGGACGTCGGTGGTGCGAACGAGTGGTCTCAACAGAAAGTGCTTTCCCGAGCCACGATGCTCACGATGCTGAGCGAGCACTACGGGATGATCGAGCCGATGCCTGAGCGGGGAGCCGCGCCGGCTCAGCGATTTCTGTTGCCGGATGGGACGACCTTTGGGATTATTCCTTCGACGACCACACCGTTCTGTGCGACCTGCGATCGCAGCCGGGTGACCGCCGATGGCATGTGGTACCGCTGTCTGTACGCGACGACGGGAACGGATCTGCGCAAGTCCCTTCGCGCAGGTGCCTCTGCGGACGAGATGCGGGCCTTGATCCGTGCCGGCTGGGAAGGCCGCCGCGACCGGGGCGCAGAAGAGCGCAAGGCGCTTGAACGTGACGGGTTGCGTGTCGGGGGGCTCATCGGTATTGAGAAACTTCGCGAAAACCCACATCTCGAAATGCACGTTCGAGGCGGCTGAGGTCCCATCTTGCCGCCGACACCTGTGCCACAGGGAGACTCCCTGTTGATGCCGGCATGCTGGACACTGAATTCCTGACCATTTTAGGACTCGGGTTCGTACTGGGGCTTCGCCACGCCTTGGACACTGACCATGTCGCTGCCGTATCCACGGTGCTCGCGCAACGGCCCTCGCTCCGCGCCTCCGGCATGATTGGATTCAGTTGGGGGCTCGGACATACGGTGGTATTGTTGCTGGTCGGGGCGGTGGTGTTGGTGCTCCGCGTGCCGATTCCTGAACCCTTCGCGTTGGCAGCCGAGTTTGGCGTCGGCGCCATGCTCGTGCTCCTCGGCGGGATACTCGGGGTGCGATTGGTCCGAGAACGCTGGCATGTGCATACGCACGACCATGATGGTGAACGGCACGTGCACCTGCATAGTCATGCGCTGGTCGAGGATCACGGACATGTACACTGGTGGCGTGATTCCGTTCGACCGTTCTGTATCGGCATGGCTCATGGTCTGGCCGGGTCAGCGGCGTTGTTGTTGATCGTGTTGTCGTCAGCGCGATCGGTGTCGGAAGGTCTGACGTATATCGCGGTGTTCGGGCTTGGCTCGATCATGGGGATGATGCTGGTCGGGATGGTCGTGAGCCTTCCGGTGTTGTGGTCGCTGAACCTCGGGCGTCCCGTCTTTCTCGCGGTCCAGGGGCTGGCGAGTCTTGGGAGCGTTGCCGTCGGACTCACTATGATGTTCCATATCGCCTTCGGCAACCAGGTCTATTGATGTCCCATCTTCACTTTCATCGACGGGAAATCTACGTGCGTCATGACGGCGGCTATGGTATTCTGCCATCCTCTTCGTCCGTCGTTCGTCCGAAGAAATGAGCATATGGCGTATAGCCAATAGCGCATGGTCCGGAATGGAGAGTGAGCGTCTTTGCCACCAGCTATTAGCCATGCGCCATACGCTCTTGTCCCCAACGAGACATGCTTCACGGGTGGCAAGCGCCACGTTTGCGGGCTAGGAGGAGCGCACAATGGCCTGGTTTAAAAAACAGAAAACGACCGAGCCTGAACCTCCAAAGCGATCCAAGATTTCGGAAGGGATGTGGCTCAAGTGTAACCACTGCCGAGAAATCGTCTATCGCAAAGAAGTCGAGCGTAATAATAAGGTCTGTCCGAAGTGCGACTACCATTTCCCGATTTCTGTCATGGAACGCATTTCGCTCTTGGTCGACCTCGGGACGTTCAAAGAGTGGGATGCGGAGCTCGGCCCCCAGGACCCGCTGAATTTTCAGGACACGAAATCGTACAAGGATCGTGTGAAGGCACATCAGGGGAAGACCGGCCGCAAAGATGCCATGATGATCGGCGAAGGGATGATGAACGGTCGTCGTATTGTGCTCTGCGTATTCGACTTCAGTTTTATGGGTGGCAGCATGGGGTCGGTCGTCGGGGAAAAGATCTGCCGGGCGATCGATCGCGCACTGGAGGCCAGGTTGCCGGTCATTCTGGTCACGACCTCCGGAGGAGCCCGGATGCAAGAGGGGATTCTCTCCCTGATGCAGATGGCCAAAACTTCTGCCGCTGTCGCCAAGCTGGGCGAGGCCAAACTCCCGTTTATTTGTCTGTTAGCCGATCCTACGTTCGGGGGCGTCACCGCCAGCGTCGCCATGTTGGGAGATGTGATTCTAGCCGAACCGAAAGCGCTGATCGGCTTTGCCGGTCCCCGCGTGATCGAGCAGACCATTAAACAGCAGCTACCGGATCAGTTTCAGCGAGCGGAATTTCTGTTGGAGCATGGCATGATTGATATGATCGTGGAGCGCAAACAGCTGAAAGAAACCTTAAGCACCCTCGTCGCCCATTTTTAAGTCCGGACCCTTCATGAAGAATCCTGGTTAGCTTCCTTCCTGCCTGGTTACACCATGACCTATTCCTCTGCCGTGGCCTATTTATATCGTCTGCAAAAGCATGGCATCAAACTGGGTCTTGCGACGATGACGGCGTTGATGGTGCGACTCGGCATGCCGCAGACCAGGTACCGTACACTGCACATCGCCGGCACGAATGGAAAGGGATCCACCGCAGCCATGGCCGCTGCCGTGTTGCAGGCGGCAGGGTATCGAGTGGGGCTCTATACTTCGCCCCATCTTGTGGAGTTCCGGGAGCGGATCCGTGTGAACGGCGAGATGATTGCTGAATCGCAGGTGGCACAATTGACCGAACAACTTCAGACCCTCTGCCAACCGAACCTGTTGCCGACCTTCTTCGAATATACGACGGCGATGGCGTTTCAGCACTTTGCCGATTCAGGGGTCGACGTGGCAGTGTTGGAGGTTGGATTGGGCGGAAGATTCGATGCCACCAACGTGGCCATGCCCATGGCCTGTGCGGTGACGACAATTTCCCTCGATCATCAGGAATATTTGGGGACCACACTCTCATCGATCGCGTTCGAGAAGGCCGGCATAATTAAACCAGGGGTGCCGGTGGTGCTGGGGCGGCTCGAAGATGACGCGTGGCGGACGATCAAACAGGTGGCAAGGGAGCGGCAGGCCCCGGTGTTTCGTCTGAATGAGGATTTTCGCACAGTGGGAGAGGGGCCCCAGCAATTTTCCTATCGCGGTCTGGATATGCAATATGACGGACTGATCTGTGCCCTGGAGGGTCGCCACCAACTGGATAACGCCGCCTGTGCGCTGGCGCTGTTGGAGGAGGCGGCCCCTCAGGGGATTACTGTCACGGCCGAGGCGGTGAGCGCGGCACTGCGTGGGGTCATCTGGGCCGGACGATTGGAAGTGGTCGATCGCCGTCCCACGATTCTGCTGGATGGCGCGCATAATCCTGCTGCTGCCACGGCCTTAGCCGACTATCTCACGCGCTCTGATCGATCTCATCCGTCCCGCCCTGTGGTCCTTGTCCTTGGGATGATGCGCGACAAGGATCATCGAGGATTTGTCGAACCGCTCAGGGGCCTTGTCGATGAGGTGGTGTTAACGCAGGCGGATCTTCCACGCTCTGCAACCTCGCAGGAACTCCGAGCCTTGCTCGAAGGTCTGCTGCCTCATCCGCATGTCGTGCCGTCGCTCAGTGATGCGATAGCGCTGGCCAGACAGCTGGCGACGCCGGACGGTCTAGTGTGCGTCACAGGATCGCTCATGCTCGTGGGAGAGTGCCAGGCATGGCTCCGTGGCTGTGAGCTTTCGCCGCTTCGGGGCTGACATGGCAGGGATCGCGACGCGGCTGTGGATGTGCCTGGTTGGTTGGTTGATGCTGGGGATACTGCTTCCGCACGCAGGGGGCGCTGCAGAGAATGGGGGAGGTTCCGCGTCGGCGACGACATCCCCCACTGGGCTCCCGCTCGATATCACTGCAGAACGAATCGATTATCTACAGGAACAAGAAGTCTACGAAGCCGATGGCTCGGTAGTGGTCAACCAGGGTACCCTGCGTCTGACGGCCGATCACATAACCATCCAGGCTTTGCCCGGCGTAGTGATTGCCACGGGCCACGTCCGACTCACCGATCCCAAAGCCGATCTCGTGACCGAACGGTTGGAACTCAACGTGAATACTGAGGCTGGGGTGGTCACGCACGGACGGGTGTATCTCAAATCCACGAATACCTCGGTGGAGGGGCGTCTCCTGCAGCGGTTTTCAGAGGACCATTATCGGGTGAAAGAGGGCCGGTTTACGAACTGCGACGCGCAGGAAGGTGAGACGCCGGCCTGGCGGTTTCAGTTCAAGGATCTCGACTTGAATGCCGGTGACAACGTGGCGTTTACGGGTGGATGGCTCTGCGTGAACGATGTCCCGGTGATTCCTCTTCCCACATTGACGTATCCGCTCTCCAAGCGACGCACTGGGTTCCTCGTTCCCACTGTCGGGTACGACAATCGTTTTGGCATGCACCTCCAAGAAAGCTTCTTTTGGGCCATCAATCCTAGTCAGGACCTGACGATCTCTCCCTCCTATTACAGCGGCCTCGGCTACGGGAGCGATTTGCAATATCGCTATGTGTTGGACCGGAAGTCGAAGGGGCAGTGGTTCGTCAGTGCCTTGCAGCAGACAGAGTTGCCGAATGTGTCCGGCGTGAGCCAGACGGGACAAGATGCGAAGCAGGCTCGGGCTCTAATCACCGGGACTCATACGCAGCAATTCACGCCGGACTTATTGCTCCGTGTAAAAGCCAACTTGGTGACCGACCCGAATTATCTGCAACAGTTGAGCAACTCGGGAGTCCAGCGGGCCCTTCCCAGCACCGAATCGAATCTTTTTGCGACTCAACGTATGGCTTACGGAAACACGTACCTGCTTGGTCAATACCTGCAGCCGTTGCAATCGGGAGGAGGGGATACGTTTCAGCGCCTGCCGGAAATCGGCTACAGTCTGCCGAATCTCTCATTGTTCAATTCGCCGATCTTGCTGGGCACGGATACGAATTTCGTGAACTTTTATCGTGAACAGGGATTTACCCAGAATCGAATAGATGTTCTGCCGGGACTGTCGACCGACGTTCTGGAGTTCGGCCACATCGTGGGCCTGACCCCCCAAGTGAAAGTGCGCGAGGTCTACTACACGCGGGGGGTGCAAAATCCTGAAAGCCAGCATCGTGAGACCTTTTGGGCCGGGCTTGATGCGACGTCGAAGCTGAGCCGCCGCTTCGGAACGAGTGAAGGCAATACCTTGCTGCATACCATTGAGCCCAGCGTCCTGTATGAATATGTCCCGCCGACGAATCAGTCACAATTGACCCAGATCGATCAGGTGGACGATCTGCCGAAGAAAAACTTGCTGACCTATGCAATCCGCAGCCGGCTGTTGGAGCAAGCGGGCAGCAGCAGTTTCAATTGGCTGGATTTCACGATGGCTCAGAGTTATCACGTGGGTGCCGTGCAAACGAGAGCTCGGGATTTCACGCCTGGTGCCTCCCCGCTGCTCGGGTCGATTACGCAACCGCTCCAGCCGGCGACGGTGGCCATTGAGGGGAAGAAACTTTCCGATCTCTGGATGCGGGTCGTGATCGGCAACACGACGCCTCAGTTCACTCCGGCTCAGTTAGCAGGTGCCGCGTTTGGCCAGGGCGCCGGGGCTGTCCCCGGTCAGCAGCCTGCCATTAACCAGTATCTTACCATTGATGCGTTTTTCGATCCCTACCAATCGTCGGTGAGTCAATTCAACACCAACCTCCGGGTTCAGCAGTCCAACTACTGGTATCTCGAAGTGGGGCAGCGCTTCACGCACGATGGTAATCGTGTACGTCGCGGAGACGTGTGGAATCCGATCTCGTTCAATGAGGTCTATGCCCCAACCCCTGAGATTCAATTTGTTACAGCGGGAGGGGCGTTTCGTACGCCGTGGGGATGGACGATCGGCGCGAAAGGCTACTACGATGTAAAGAACGGCAGGAGCCCGGAATATGATGTCGTCGCCCTCTACCAGAATCCCTGCAAGTGTTGGTCGCTGGGGCTCTATTATTTGGAGTTCCCCGATCGGGCTCAGTACAACTTCATGTTAAGCCTGACCGGGATTGGATGGACCGAAAGCATCGGAACGGCCGTCATCAAAAGTATCCTCAGTCCTCTGCTGATCGGGGAAAAAGGTCTGCCCTGGGCTGTGCCTGGAGGGCCGTATGGGAGGCCACAATCGGTCATGCCCCAGCCTGAGATGGGTGGGAATGGACGATGAACAGATTGTCTGAATGAATGGCTCGTGTAATGCCTAGTGAAGCGCGAGGACCGGCGGTCTCTCTTGTTTATCTGGTCTGTTTGGTTGAACTACTCTAACCAGATGAACAAAATAAACTAGATAAACCAGATCAACGAATCTCAACAGTTTCGCTCGGCTATTCTGCTGGCCCTGGTCATGTTATATGATCGGACGAGAGATTTGACTCCTCGAAGAGGGCTGGTATACGATGCCGTCCTAGTTTAATATTTATCGTGCACTCAGCGAAGGAGGAATGCGACGTGGCAGGTGATGCACTAAAGGTCGAAGACGCAACGTGGGACACAGAGGTCATGAAGGCCTCTCAACTCGTGATGGTAGATTTCTGGGCCGTCTGGTGCGGTCCTTGCCAAATGGTCGCTCCGATCATCGAGGAATTGGGCAAAGAGTATGCGGGGAAGGTGAAAGTACGGAAGCTCAATACTGATGAAAATCCGGAAGTCGCAGGCCGCTATCAGGTCATGAGTATCCCGACGATTCTGTTTTTCAAGAACGGCCAGGTCGTGGAGAAACTTGTTGGGGCGCGACCGAAGCGGCAATTCAAGGAAATGATCGATTCGCTGCTGGCGCAACCAGCCGGCTCAGCCTAAGGATTGTAGTCACCCGCCGCAATGCTCGCCGAGTTGCGCATTGTCAATTTCGCGCTCATTGAGCAGCTCAGTCTTCAATTCCAGTCCGGGTTTACGGTCCTGACTGGGGAGACCGGGGCCGGTAAATCTCTCCTCATCGATGCCATCGCCTTGTTGGTCGGCGGGCGAGCCTCGACCGACCAGATCCGTTCCGGAGAAGACGAGGCCCAGCTCGAAGCAGCCTTTCACCTCCCAGGCACACATCCACTCCTTCAACGCCTGCGGCTAAACGAAATCATCGGTCAGAACGAATCTGAGCTGATTCTTCGGCGCGTGCTCTCCCGATCGGGTCGCCACCGGGTGTACGTCAACGGCAGCCTGTGCCCCCTGCGTGTGCTCGAAGAACTTGGGGGTACCCTCGTCGATATCCATGGCCAGCATGAGCAGCAATCGCTGTTGGCCACCGCCAAACAATTAGACGCCCTCGATGCCTTTGGACGCCTCTACGAGCTACGCGGGAGGTACGAGCAGGCCTATCAGGGATGGAAGGAACTCCGCACGCAGTTGGATGCCTTGCAGAGTGACGTCATCGATCGTGCAAGACGTGAAGATATATTGCGATTCCAGGCCCAGGAGATCGAACAAGCCGGCCTGTTGCCTGATGAAGAAGAGCGGCTCCGTAGCGAGCGGCAGCGACTGGTACATGCGCATCGGCTCAGGGAATTGGCCCACGAGGCTCATGCCGAGTTGCAGGCGGATGAGCAAGCTATCCTCACCAGGCTGGGGCGGATCGGGCGAACCCTTTCAGAGTTGGCCCAGACCGATCCGGCGATGGGTGATTGTGAACAGGCTGCTTCGGAGTCGGCGATCCAACTTAAAGAACTTGCCGGGCGGCTGCGCGACTACGCACAACAGTTAGAGGCCAATCCTGATCGACTGGCTGTCGTGGAGGACCGACTCGACCTGATCCAACGGTTGAAGAAAAAGTATGGAGGATCGGTTGAGTCGGTATTAGTGACTGGCAGACGGGTGCAGGAGGAGCTTCAGTTCTTGGACAATCGTGAAGAAAGAACTGCTGAGTTGACCGCGCAGCTGGACGAAGAGGCCCGCCGTCTCCGCACGCTGGCACAGCAGCTGTCTAAGAAGCGAATTGACGCGGCCAAGCGAATGACGACGCTTGTGGGAGCGGAGCTGGCAGCGTTGAAAATGGAGCTGGCGATATTTCAGGTCACGGTCTCGAGCGATGAGTCGGCCGAAGAGCTCGGACCAGCGGGGCGTGATCGAGTGGAGTTCCTTCTCTCAGGCAATCCGGGTGAACCGCCGAGACCTTTGGGCCGGGTGGCGTCCGGCGGGGAACTCTCGCGTATCATGCTGGCGCTCAAGACGGTGTTGGCCGAGATGGACCAGGTTCCGGTTTTGGTATTTGACGAAATCGATATGGGAGTCGGTGGGGCAGTTGCTGCAGCCATGGGAACGAGACTGCGCAAGCTCGGGGTGTTCCATCAAGTGTTTTGCATCACCCATCTTCCTCAGGTCGCGTCCCAGGCGGAGCACCATCTGCTTGTAGAAAAGGGGCTGGAGAGTCAACGGACATCCACGTCGGTCAGAGCGCTCAAGGGGATGGGGCGAGAAGAGGAAATCGCCAGAATGTTAAGCGGTCTGACCATTACGAAAAAAGTGCGTGAAACGGCAGCGGAACTCATCGCGGGGGCGAAGGGGAAGCGGTCTGAATGATCTGGTTTGTTTTGTTTATCTGGTTCATCTAGTTCATCTGGTTTATCTGATTAGTCTGGTTTAACTAAATAAACAAGACAAACCAAACAAACCAATTAAACGAGACAGGCCGGCGGGTTAGGAGTCGGATCGGTCGGTCGGGGAAGTCGCCATTGCCATGGCAGGAAGGGATGCTTTGCATTCCTGGACCACGCGCGCAAAGAGTTCGGTCAACTTTGGTTCGAAGTGGGTGCCGGCATACGAAAGCATCCGTTGGCAGGCGTCATCAATCGAGAGGGGCGTCCGGCCAGGAAGTTCCGCGGTCAGATGGTCGAACGTTTGGGCTAGACAGACAATGCGGGCCAGTTGGGGAATTCCTTCTTCCCGAAGTCCAAATGGATAGCCTGAGCCATTCCACTGTTCATGGTGATAGGCAATAATCTGTCCTACCTCAGCCGGAAGTCCCAGCGGTAACACGAGTTTCGCACCCTGCTCCGGGTGGTGTCGATTGCCGACAGCCTCTCCGGTCACAGCGATTTCATCGTCGGCAAATTGATAGGTCTCAGGCCCGATCTTGCCGATGTCGTGGAGGAACGCCCCCAGCGCCAACGATTTCTGCTCAGCGAGTGTGAGATTGATGCGGTTGGCCAAGAGCGTGGAGTAGAAACTGACTCGGCTGCAGTGGTTGAGCAACTGGCGATCCTTGGCTTCAAGCAGGTCGGAGAGTAGAGGGAGAAGGTTCGGCATGGATTCGGAGTTGGACGCATGGTCTGACGTCGGTTTCCCGATCGCCTGGTATCCCGCGAGTAACTCCTTCCATGCTTGCGCGCATTCTGCTTCTGACCCCCAGAGGCCGGTTGATGTCTTGAGAGCATTCCTGAGAAAATCGAGCCGTTGTTTCTTTTCGAGTGTCTGGTTGACGAGGGAAAGCAATTCCGTGACGTTAAAAGGTTTGAGCAGGTAGCCAGCGGCACCATGGCGTATCCCTTCCATGGCGGACTTTAAGCTCCCGTACCCGGTGATGATGATGACCTCAACGCTGGCATGGTGATGCTTGATGTCCTGAAGGAGATCGATGCCCTGGCGATCTGGAAGCTTCTGATCGAGTGTGATGAGGTCGATCGGCTGGGAGTTCAACACGTCAATCGCTGCACCGGCTGATTCCGCTGTCCGGATATTGAAAAAGGGGCGGAGAATCACGTTCAGAGCGTCACGAGGTCCTGCCTCGTCGTCAACCACGAGCAAGGTCGGCTTATTCTTTGTCGGCTCCGGAGTCACAGGTAAGTTCATAGGTGTTCTCTATGGCTAACTACGTATTTGAAAAGCAATTCTTGTTCCATTTCAGTGAGTTAGCATCCCTGTCTCAACGGAGTGTGGCTTGTGCATGATTGAGGCCCATATGTAGTTTTCTTGAAGGAAACACTACGTATCTCAGCAAGAAAATCCCATGCCCAACTGTGCAAAAAAAGACGCAGTGGGGGGAGTGGATGTGCTATTCCTGCACCACGGCCGGAGGTTCGGTGCTGACTGCCTGATCGGGTCGGCCGATTCCCAGTGTGTCCATGCGGTATTTGAGCATCCGGCGGCTGATTCCCAGCAGGTTGGCGGCATGGGTTTGGATGTAGTTAGTTCGTTTTAGGGCATCCAAGATAATTTCGCGCTCGAATTCCATGACAGCTTTTTCGAGAGATAGTCGCCCGGCGAGAGTGTCGTCGCGGAGTGAAGAGGATCGGGTGTCGTTCTTGAGAATGGTCGGAAGATGTTCGGGAGTGATGGTGTCCGATCCCTTGGACCAAATGAACGCCTGTTCGATGATGTTCTCCATCTCTCGAACATTGCCCGGCCAGGGATAGCGGGACAGAAGATCGAGGGCATCTTTGGAGAACTCTTGGGGTGGCCGATTGTCTTCTTCGATTCGTTTAGCCAGAAAATGTTTGGCGAGGAGCGGAACGTCTTCACCACGCTCCCGGAGCGGGGGCAGATACAGCGCAATGACGTTGATGCGGTAGTAGAGGTCTTCGCGGAATTGCCCCTTGCGAACGAGTTCCTCGAGATTCTGGTTTGTCGCCGTCACAATGCGCACATCCACTTTGATGGATTGCACCCCGCCGACTCTGGTGAATTCTCGTTCTTGCAAAACGCGCAGCAGCTTGGCTTGCGTCATGGCGCTGAGGTCGCCGATCTCGTCGAGGAAGAGTGTGCCGGTATTGGCAAGTTCAAATTGCCCGACTCGACGGGCCGTGGCATCCGTAAACGAGCCTTTCTCATGGCCGAACAGCTCACTCTCGATGAGCGTTTCAGGAAGGGCTGCGCAGTTCAGCGCGATGAAAGGGCGCTCGCGCCTGCCGCTATTATAGTGGAGCGCCTTGGCGACCAGTTCCTTCCCCGTGCCACTCTCGCCGGCGATCAGGACAGTCGTGCGGCTGTCGGCGACTTGTTCGATCTTGTTGTAGATGTCCTGCATCGACGGGCTCTTGCCGATCAGGTTGTGAAAGGCGTAGCGCCGAACGACTTGCGCACGGAGTTGTTTTACCTCCTGTTGGAGTTCCTGGTCATTGAGCGCACGCTCGACGATGATGCGGAGTTCTTCCACGTCGAAGGGCTTTGAAAGATAGTCGGCCGCGCCGAATTTCATCGCATCGACAGCGGTTTTGACTGATTTCGTTCCTGTCAGCATGATGACCGGTGCCGTACGGTCCTCGGCGCGTATGGTTTGGAGTACCGACAGCCCGTCGGTGCCCGGCAGGATGACGTCCAGAAGGACCAGGTGGGGGGCTTCTTTGCGAAACAGCTCGAGGCCCTCCTGGGCATCGGCGGCTTGGATCGTTTCGTAGGTCGGCTCCAGCACCGCTTTCAATGAGGCCCTGACTCGGGCCTCATCATCGATCAACAGCACTCGTTTTTTCATACTGGTGTCCATAGGGTGTTGGGGCTATGCGGGTAACGCAGGCAGGCTCACGAAAAACGTGGTGCCGACACCGACCGAGCTCTTTACCCGGATCTCGCCGTGATGCTCTTGAATAATTTGATGGACGATCGTCAAGCCAAGTCCCGTTCCTTCGTATTCTCCGCTCTCGTGTTTCGTCGTGAAAAACGGGTCGAAGATGTGTTCGAGATTCGTATCCTGAATTCCCTCACCGGTATCCTCGATCTCGATGTGGGCCCAGACGGTCCCTTCCGGCTTTACCAGCTTGCGGGTCTGTACGCGTAAGCGCCCACCCGCTCCGGCCATTGAGTCCATGGCATTGAGGAGAAGATTGAGTAGGACCTGCTTGATCTGCTGTCGGTCCAGCATGGCACGCGGCAAGTCGGACGCCAACTCTTTTTCAATCTTGATCCCATGGCTGTCTGCCTTGACATCAATGAAATACAGGCAGGAGGCGACAATGTCGTTGAAGTCCTCGTCCGTCAGCTTGGGTTCCATGTATCGGGCGTAGTCGAGAATTTCCTGGATCAGCCGTTCGATCCGATTCACATCGTCGAGCACCACTTTGCTGAACTCTTGAATAAATTGGGGATCGTCTTTTCGTTCAGGGGCCAGTTGGATAAAGGTTTTAATCGACGTGAGGGGGTTTCTGATTTCATGGGCGAAGCCGCCAGCGATCGTCTCAAGTGATTTCAGCCGATCCGTGCGCTTCATGAGCGTGTGCGAGCGATGGAGATCTTCGTACAGCACGATGGTGTCTAGCGCATTCGTGGCGGTTTGTGCGAGTGCGGCGAGCACAGACCTGGTCAGCGCATTTTCTCCAGCCAAAGGTTGTGCCGCGCCGAGCAGTGAGAAGGCGATAAGCCGGCCTTTATTGAGGTGTGGCACGATGCGTGTGGCTTGCATGGATTCCATGGCTGCGCGTGCGCCGGATCCTGAGTCAGTTTCTTGGAGGTCTACAGCCGAGTCGGCCTGCGTCATGATCCGGTTGGTTACGAGTAGGTGGTGGGGCAGAGGATGGTCTACGGCCAGCGTCGGTGGAATAAGCGTGGGGGCGACCGGGCCAACCATGCTGGCACGGCGATAGCATTCGTGCTCGTGATCCAACAGGAACAGCGTCCCATGGGTCGTGGCACCTGCGCGACAGAGTTCTTGGATAATGCGATTCCCGAGTGTCGTCAGGTCGGTCATCGTTCCCAGGTCGGCCGCAAACCGCGTGACGATGTTCAGTAGCTCGCTGGAGGATGGTGCCACGATGTCGGTATTCGGTGGGCGTGATGTCATAACGAACTGGGAGCGCAGGGACGCCATGTGACCCGCCAGCGGCAATACAGATTGAGCATGAAACGTTTATGTGTTCAAAGATGTACGAGTGGGAGTATACACGTCTCGGGTACGTTCAGCTAGAGGATTGATCTTTTTCAATGACGGCGAAGAGGGCATGTCCATCGAGCGCAGGAAGGATGCGGGATGTCAGGATGCCGGCTTGCTGGAGGAAGGAGGTCAGCGAGGAGCGGTCGAAGGTGTGCAGCAATCCATACCGGATAGCCTCTCGGAGTCGCCCCAGGTAATGCAAGACGATCTGGGCTTGTGGACTGAATTCATCCTGATTCGCTCTCTGGAGATGCTGGCGATAGAGCACCGAGAGATCTGTGTCAGGGTGGAAAACCGTGAGGACTAGGCGCCCCTGTGGATGGAGCATGCGGTACAGCTCCCGAATCGTGACCAGGGGAGAGGGGACGAACGAGAGTGACAGATTGCAGACGATGCGATGGAGGGAATGATCCTTGAAAGGAAGGCTCTGCGTCCAATCCACGTACATCCATTCGGTGGTCAGGGGGGGGTGGATGGTGAGGGTGCCTCCGAAGTTGCTGTCGAGCTCCCGATGCAAGGCACGAAGACTCTGTCGAGCCTGCGTCAGCGAATCTTGAGAATGTTCCAGGCCGATCAGCTGAACGGGACGCTCCGGACTCCAACCACGCTGTCGCGAGCGGTAGACCTGATTGACCATCGTGGCTCGGACAAAATCGCCGTGGCCGACCCCCACGTCCGCAAGCATGGAGCCTGGATTGAGCGGGCTGAGCAGCCGGTAGAGATCGTCCAAGAGCTTCCAGTGCTCATGGAGGTTTCCGAGTTGGAGAAGCTGTAGGTGCGCGACCCTCAAGGCTTCACGCGCGATCTGCGAGAGATTGTGGTGAAGTCGGGTGCGCTCCATCTCGATGCGTTGTTGATGGGCCAGCATGCGACGGGTCTGTGCGCTGAATTCAGCCGGAATGGTCGGCAGCGAGACGGTTGTGGCAATCTGCTCCAGGATCTTTTGGAAGGCCGGGGGGTGTTGTTCGTTGAGCGGGAGATTCTGCCCGAGCAGCGGTGCGGGGACTGTTGCCAAACGGGTATGGGCTCCCAGCGCGGTGAGAAATGCCTGCGGGAGGTCAGCTGGAGGCAATGGCCCGAGCGGGCTGCTGGGAATCGTGAGAATGGCTGATGGAGATTGAAGGAGGCGCAGATCCGCAATCGTGGAAGCCAGATCAGTAAAGTGGCCTGCTACGATATCGCCGACAAAGCGATCGACATTGACGTTGAGCCCGAGCAGATTAGCGATGCCGCGTCGGAGTCCGTATCGGTGGTCGGCCACAAGATCATGACCATGGACAGTCATGAGCATGGCCTGAATATCGACGACAGGATTGATCAGGAGAAGCAGGTCGAGGGGACGGGATTGCACCGCCATTTTGAGGGCGACGCGTGCGGCCATGTCGCTCGCCATGACAATCAGGGGAGCGGTCGGCCACGTATGTTGCACAAACTCCGCAACTTTAAGGAGGTCGGCTTGCATGCTCCGTAAGGTCGTCTGTTGCAGCTCGCCGTCGCTCAGCCCCACGTGGTTGGTGTGGTCGTAACGCAAGACGCGGAGCCGGTGATGTGCCAGGTAGTACGACAAGGTACTGGCATCCAACGCAGTCTGGCCATAGCCGGGAGCGATGATAACGACCGGTGTGTTCGGTGCAAGTGACTGGTGAAGATGGTCGTCTGCAATCACAATCGTTTGGCCTCGTAGATTCCGACACTCTCGTGGAATACTGACGACCGATGCCTGCTGTGAGGAGGATTCCAATTCGCCCGGGGACGTGAGATGTTGTCGGACGACACGGTTCACTTCGCGCGCAGCGTAGGGCGTGAGGCCCTGAAAGCGGAGCCCGACCCGAAGGGCAGGGTCGGAACCTTGGTGACGAAATTCGCTGGGCGCTGCGGGGTCCGGAGCCGACCAGATCACCCGAGCGGGCAGTGCAGCGTCCGGCGCGCCCGGCTCATGGGTCCCTGGGTGTTTCTGGGTCTGTGTGGCGGCGAAATGCAGCGTGGCAATTCCATTCAGGAGTTCAGGGCGAGCGTTGAGGTGAAGACAGGCACCGTCTCGGCTGAGGTTGGTGGTTAACGCTTCGAGACGGTAACTTCTTCCTGCGGGATCTGTGACATCGAGCCGGACTGGGAGCTGCAAGGTCACGCGTACGGCCTCACGCAGATCGTAATCTTGTCGCTCGCCTGGTAGGAGGAGGTTGCGGGCAGTCTGTTCGACCTGCGGCCCTGCCGCAAGCAGTACTTCAAGGGAGAAGGGCACAGTCTGTTCCTGCGCAGCCTGGACCAGCGAGGCCAGGACGGCGCCCTCTTCTCGCTTGGGAGGCTCAAACGTCACAATCAACTGAGAGGCCGGTGTTTTGGTTTGGAGTGAGATGGAGCGCTCCTGTGCCCTACCCTGCAACTCGAGAATGCCCACCGCCGTCTTGACTATGACATAGGCGTCTTGTGGCGGGACGGTGGGGAAGTCGCCGGGGAGCGTAACGCAGGTCCCGCCGAGGCTGAGGTTGGAAATGGTGCCATCCCACGTCGCTGACCCGACGGTGATCGTGGCAGGCAGTGTGGTTGGAATTCGAGGTGAGTGGCGCCGTTCCTGTGGTGGTCTGTCGGAATCGGCTGCCGGAGCAGGTGCCGTCGTGGCACTTTTTTTTATGTCAGGCACGAGTGCGGGAGGGGCAGCAGAGTCGGCCATCGGCAGCGGGAGTATCTCGAGAGAGGCGGGAGAGGCAACCGGCAGACGGAGGATCATACGAAGGGGCCCCTGCATCGGGGCCGACAAATCCAAGGTGCCATCCAGTCGGCGGACGAGCTCATACGACTCGAGGAGATCAACGGAAGGGGGTGAAGTAGCCGGAGATACAACCGACCACACCATGTCAGATTCGAGCAACTCGACTTCGACTTCAGCAGGCGGAGCGAGAGGGAAGAGGGCAGGGGCGTCTGCTGAAAAGGAGGAAGGCCCCACTGCGCGCGTGCTCACGATGAGTCGATGCGCACGGCCGACCGTCAGCAAATAGGTCTGCGCGTAGTTCAGGAGATGGTGAACGAGCTTCGTGACCTGTTCGTGATTGCCGACAAGGGAGGGAAGGTGCGAGGAGAACTGCCGTATGATGCCTGCATCATCCACGATTGCCGGGGTCGTGGACATGAGGACGTCGTCAAGGATGTTGTTGATCGTGTGTCCTAAGGCGCCTTCCGTTCTCTCGTGGAAGGCCTGCGCCAGCAGTGCTCCGAGTTTCGTCGCTTCTGCGGCTTGGCGGGCGAGTATTTCGGCCTGGTCGTCCAGACGTGCGTTGCGAATAGTGGTGAGGAGTTGCTGGGACTGTGTCAACAGTGAGGCCAGTGGGTCGTGCAGCTGTTGGGACAGTAGCGTGACTCGCTGGGCCAGCGCGAGCAGTGCATCCCTATGCCGGAGTTGCTGGCGAAGTCGATGAATCGTAGTGTCTTGTTGTTTTGGTTGGGAAAGGCCTCGGATCAGTCCCACCGTGCCGAGAAATCGGCGAAGGGCGTCATAGAGTCCTCTGGCACTGACCTCCGCCGTGAGAGTCAGCGGCTTATTGTCCTGTGTGGGTTTCCCTCGCAAGGTCAATTCTAGGCGGCTGGTACCTCGCGCTCGGGAGCGGCGTTCGTTGAGGCGATACCGAGCCACCGATTCCTGGCCGGGAGGAACGAGGATGGTATAGGGCAATCCGATGAGTTCGTCGGGGGAGTAGCCTAGTAGCGTGACGATGCCCGGACTGACCGTCACAAAAAATCCGCTGGCATCCAGTTCGTAGACGATATCGCTGAGTGAATCGATGAGCCGACGATGGCGTTCGTGCTCGTGGTCCAGGGCCACTCTCAGGTGATGTTTCTCGATGGCTTCCTTGGCGCAGAACAGGAGTTCCGTGAGAAAGGCCGGAGATTTCTTCGAGAGGAAAAAATCAACGTCGGCTTGGAGTGCTTGAAGCGCCGAGGCTGAATCGGTGCGGTCGCTGTGCAGAATACTCGCTGTGTACGGTGCGCGGCGTTTGAACTCGCTGGGTAGGGAAGTTTGGTCCCCGGCGATGCACTGTTCGTCGATGAGGATGAGGGTCCATTCGCGCGACAACATCCATGTACGGGCTTCTTCGGCGGAATAGGCGACGTCCACGCGGCAGCCGGGAAAGAATCCACGTAGACTGACGGTGATGAGTTTAATGGCTTCAGCGTGTTCGCTGATAATCAGGATGGTGACCGGCTCACTCTGCGGCATCTAGGTATCCCTGTGCTACTGGGGAATCCGAGCAAGCCCAGGCCCAGAGCGACAACACAACGTTCGCTCGTCACGTGATCTGAGACAGACCAGCCCCTATTCTTCTGCTGCAAGCGACTCGGGGCACGCGTCTGAGAATGAAGATGTGAATAGCACAGGCGGAGGTAGGAAACCCAGTCCACATGCGATGGAATGGGCTCCTTCTTTGGTAGGGGGAGCCCTCAAGGACTTCGATGATGAACAAAATTGAACGGAATTGAAGAAAAACAGGGTGTGGGATACGTGAAGGAGCGTCGCGGCACCCGCCGCAGACGGTGCGGCGAGTGCAGGATGCGTGCGATGCTCTACTTGGCGAGTGGCGTATTGGACGTCGTCGGACAGGCGCCAGGGGTCATGTACAGCAAATAATTTCCCATCCCATGTTGGGCCTCTTGTTTCTGCAAGGGATGGTGATGGACCATGACCATTTCATAGTCATCAGCCTTCGTCACAGGAAATCCCTGACCATCCTGATAAACTTGGTGGGGGAGAAACTCGCGGAAGGCTCCGTCCTGGGTGACGTCGGGAACAGTCCGCAGCAGGGTCTGTTTCTTGGTCGTGTTCTCAAGCGCGACCATTAAGAGTTCGTCATGCCCATGCGGGTAGGCGAATTTCACACAGCCATCCATCGAGAATTTGAGCGGCGCGCGATGGACCTGGACTCCGCTTGTAATCTCAATCCCTTCATCCGTCTGGTCTGGGCCCCGCTGAGAGAACTTGCTGAAGCACACGATATTGATCCCCACCTGATACACGTCCATTTCTTTGATGGGGGTGCCTTCAGGCGCCATATACATGGTGAAGGTCGCCATCACATCTTTGGTGATCGGCGCCTTATGATAAAACGCAACAATCGACATGAGGTGATCGTCCTTGGCGAGCTTGACCCCATAGCCCTCTGGAAAACGTGTCTCGGTCATCTCCAGCCCTGCTCCTGCAAAGAACAACGGTTCACCCTCACATGAGACGCTCGGTTTGTCGTTATTGAGCATCAGGATGTGATGGAGATAGTTCTTGGGGAGGGGCTTCCCTTCTTTGGTGAAGACCGCGGTTTTATACCCCACCATATACATATCCTTGGGAAGCTGAAAGTTATGCTTGGGCATTGACGCCGCCAGGTCTCCTTCGTGAGCGGCCGGGAGATCGATAGGACCGAACGTGAGGGTCACGACATTGTCCTGAATCGTGACGGTCGTGGCCGTTTGATTCTTGAGCGTCGGGACGGCATGGTGGTCGTGACCGCCGTCTGCGAGGACAGGGGTCACCAGACAGATGCTGGCGAGCAGAGTGAGGAGTGCCTGACGCATAAAACCTCCCAGGAATGAAAAATGATCACGCGAATGTGTGCAGCGATGCTCGTATATACCTATGGGGTACGCAGGTGTCATTGTGCAGTCGGTGGCGGAGTCAACCGTTGCCAGAGATAGGTCCCGCCGTGTTCGCGAGGGGGAATATTCTTCTGGGTGCCGACCCGCGAATACCACCACACGCCTTTGGCCTGGGTCCCATCCTCGGAGAGGAGAAGTTCAAATTCCCCTTCGCGATCGTTGCCCGGCTGCTGCCAGGTGCCTTGCCAGAGACGGTCGGCATACTTTGTAGTGACGAATCGTCCACCGTGTTGGGTATAGGGTCCGTTGCCGGCTTTGTCGAGCGTGGCCTTGTAGCGCTTGTCGTCCTCCACCTCGAGAATTTCCCATTCCCCGCTCAAGTCAAGGACGACGGGTTGGCCGACCGATGAGGCTACGGTGCGAGGTGCAGCGGCTTCCGTCCGATCATCGACAGGCATCGCGCCGCTGGCATTGCGGAGGGATTCATGCCAGGACAGGAGGAGCCACTGGCCGTTTCGACGCTCAAGCACGCCGGTTTCTCGTAACGGCAGAGCGGTGCGTTGCTGGTCCAGTCCCTGACCGAGGATACGCACATAGTTCAGTTCCATTGTATACCACCCAATATCTCCCTTCGACCACACTTTGAGTTCGGAAATGGGAAGGTCGAGCGCAGCGACTTTCGCAAACTCCTCCTTAATATCTCGCTCTAGGTCAGACCATCCCACATATTTTCGGCCTCCGATGGAATAGCAGGTGATATCGGCGTCGTGGGCCATAAGTCTGGACATGGCGGGCAAATCCTTCTCGGCATTGGCTCGCACGAGGGCGCGGACTGTCGATTCGAGTTCAGCGTTATCTGCGGTACCGCTCATGGCTGCGGGAACCCAGCAGGCCCCTCCGATGAGCATGTACACGGTGATACGAAACAATACAGACATGCGCATAATGACTCTCCTGTCTGGTTCTCAAGGGAGACGAGAGGAAAGACTGTTTGGCTAGAAGCTGAGGCTACAGGGCCGAAAGAGTCTTGTCAATGGTTAAGCTACCGCAATGGCAGGCGCCATGCATGCCACGACGATCACGGTCACATTATCTTCGCCCCCTCTGCTCAGCGCCTGCTCGATCAGGTCGTGGCAGGCTCGGTGGGGATCGCCGTTCGCGCGGGAGAGTACCGATGCAATGGCTGAGTCCTCCAACATTTTTGTGAGCCCGTCGCTGCAGAGCATGATCAGATCGTGAGGGGTGACAGGAGTCTCGGTCAGCTCCGGTTTCATGGTGACGCCCATGCCGAGGCCTTTGGTTAAGATGTGCCGCTCAGGATGTGTGAGTGCCGTGGCCGCATCGATCAAGCCCCTCTGTACAAATTTTTCGACGAGAGTGTGATCGCGCGTCAATTGCTTGAGCTCTCCTGCCCGATAGAGGTAAGCGCGGCTATCTCCCAAGTGGGCGATATGGGCGACCGGCATTGGTTCCGGCGTCATTGCCAAGGCGACGAAGGTCGTGCCCATCCCTCTTAAGGTAGGCTTTGCCAGCATGAGGTCATGGATTCGCCGGTTGGCGCTCGTCACGAGGTCTGCCACGAACTCGGCGCCCGCGCTCGGGTGCTCGAGGAGCCAGGATGCTCGTTCTCGTGCCCGCTGTGTAGCCACGGCCACGGCGGTTTGGGCCGCGAGATCTCCTGCCGGGTGACCACCCATTCCATCTGCCACGATCCAGACGCCGCAGTCATTCAGGAGGGCCAGCGCATCTTGGTTCGATGCTCGAACATGACCCGTCTCGGTTCGACCGATCCCGGTCCACTGCTGGGGTTGTGTCACGGAGTCACCACGGCTGGCTTTTGGCGATGGGCGGGTGGAAATCCCACAGAAGGCGGGCCGAATCGGGCAACCATCTGATCGTAGAGCAACGCCGCAAGTGGTTCGAGGTTTTGGGTATCGGCTGCGTTGTACCTCAGCAACAGATCGCGCGCGGCCTCGTCTCCCGCGCACCACTGGTGCCACAGGCGAACGGCTTCCCATCCATCGAGTCCTACCACATCGGCCTCGCGCTCAATCTGGACTGCATGCTCGATGTGCTTCAGCCCGCCCTGCATGCCGAGCCTGCGCGCCGCGAAGCACAGATCGAAGTGCGGCTTCTTGAAATTTAACCGGGGAAATTTTGCCTGCAAGTAGGGAATGTCGAACCCGCTGCCGAAGAACGTAATGAAGAGGTCTGTGTGTTCCAATTCCGCGTGCAATCGGTCCTCCGTCAATGTTTCCCCGCGGACCAGGCTCGTCATGTGCCCGTTGCGATACAATCCGACCACCGTCACATGACCTTCGCGCGCCGACAGCCCTGTCGTCTCGATGTCCAGATAGAGCGTACGATGGCGAAACGTCTCGAAGAGGCGCCAGTGCTCCCGACTCTTCAGGCAGGTGCCGAAGAAGTGCGCATCGCCTTCTTCCATGCGTAATTGGGCGGTGGCGAGCTCGTGGTCATACCACTCTTTTCTGGTCGAGGAGATGCCGGGTAGGCTCGGAGATTGGAGAAATGAAGCCCAATTGAGAATGCCCTTTTGCCAGAGCCGGCGTTCAGAACTTTGGCCGATACCTTTGAGAAGAACGAAGGATGACGTGAGCATGTGAGCGAGGGATTGTAGCCTTGATTTCACCGAATAAACAAGCTAAAGTCCGCTGCCTGAGCGGGTTTTCATCTTATGATCTCCGGGAGGTCCTGATTGGAACGCAATGGCTGATCTCCCCAACAAAATTCGCATCACCGTCGGCTCTGTGCAGCTCAACGCGGAACTCAAGTCGACGAAGACGGCGCAGGAAGTCTATGCCGCGTTGCCGGTTGAAAGTCCGGTCAACACGTGGGGTGAAGAGTTCTATTGTAAGATGGCCGGGGTGAAGGACCATCGAGAGACGGCGACGAATAACGTCAAGGTCGGCGATGTCGCATTCTGGGGGGCCGGGCAAGTCCTGGCCATTTTCTTTGGACGCACGCCGATGAGTATGGGGCAGGATCCGGTCCCGGCCGACCGTGTCAATGTGATCGGCCGCATTCTCGGGGATGCCTCGGTGCTGCGGCGTGTTATGGACGTGCCGACCATCAGGATAGAGCGGATCTAGCGATGCGACTGTCGAAAGAACGCGTTCGTCACATCTCGGAGTCGCTCGCCACCAGGCTGCAGCAGGAGGGGCAGGTGGCGATCGTCGGGGATCGCAAATCGTTCGTCGAGCAGATCGATCATGCCATTCTCGAGGAACTGTCGGTCGAAGACCGCCTAAACGCCGAAGTGCGACAGCTGTTGAAAACCTACGAGCAAGACATCGAGCGGGGACACGTGGACTTTCAGCGGATGTTCACGATGGTAAAGAGTAAGCTGGCACGGGAGCGGGGCATCATTCTCTAGTGCGTGAGACGTGAAAGGTGAAACGTAAAACGTCGCATGATTGAACGTCCGTCCGTACTTCCTTTCACCTTTTACGTTTCACGTTTCACGGGCTTGCTATGTTGAGCGAAGATAAAATCAGCCACTTGTCTCATGTCATTCTTCAGGCGGTCAAGAAAAGCCTGCTGGTGACGGTGCAGGACGACGAGGGGCGGGTCCTGAAAGAGATCAAGCGGGTGATCGCATCCGAGTTGGCGCAAGAAGAAGAGATTGATCGAAAGGTCAAGGAGAAATTGGCCTCCTACTCGCGCGGAATTGTCGAGGGAAGTGCAGAGTGGGACGTGCTCTATCGGAAAACGTTTGAGGAAGAAACGCGGAAACATGTACACGGGTGAGAGGCGGATGGAACGTGGCGGTGCGATGAAATACCTGTCCATGCTCGGAGTGATCCTCTTGCTCGTCGGATCAGTCGCCTGTTCCAAGGGCAGGGGGAAGCCGTTGGTTCCGCTGGCGCTCGAGTCCGGAGTGATACCGCAAGCGGTGACTCTGACTGAACAGGGGACACAGGCCTATCAAGCGAGGCAGTTCGACGACGCGAAGAATTATTACTCCCAAGCGGTGGCTGCGGCTCCTCAGTCGGGGCCCGCGCACTATAACTATGCCTTGGCCTTGAATGCCATGGGCGACACGGAGCAAGCGCGCCAACAGTTCATGGAAGCGGCCAACCTGGCTCCGGGAGACAAAGTGATCTGGGATTCGCCCGCGCTTAGTCCTTACGGCAACCCGGAGGCTCCAAAAAAGTCCAAACTAGGGCTACCCGGGCCCACCGGGTCGGGCATGGGCGGCGGCGGCCCGCGATAACCATAGGCAACCAGAAAAGGAATGAGCTCATGGCTAAGGAACTCAACATCGGTGATAAGGCTCCCGCCCTGTCGCTTCCCGATCAATCGGGGGAACCGGTCAGCCTTAAAGACTTCATGGGCAAGCAGGTGGTTCTCTATTTTTATCCCAAAGATGATACCCCTGGCTGTACCAAGGAATCATGCGACTTTCGCGATGCCATCACGCCGATCAAGAAGGCGGGGGCCGTGATTCTCGGTGTGAGCCTGGACGACAAAGAGTCTCACCAGAAGTTCATCAAAAAGTTCGACCTGCCCTTCACGCTGCTGAGTGATGAAGAGGCCGCCGTCTCGAAAGCCTATGGATGTTATAAAGAGAAAAATATGTACGGCAGAAAGTATTGGGGAATCGAACGCAGTACCTTTGTGATCGACCAGGCCGGCAAGTTGAAGGCGATCTTCCGCAAGGTCAAGGTCGACGGTCATGCGGATGATGTGGTGGCGGCCCTGAAAGCGTAAGCTCCTGTAGGATGCTGAAAAAGCCCGCCAGCGTCGTTCTCACCTCGAAA